>CAYMGA010000070.1:0-5966 GCA_964389865.1 uncultured Nitratifractor sp. | reverse complement strand
ATTCGATTTTAATTTTGGTTACTACTTAAGAAAGCTTATTATTCTTAAAAAAATCTTCTATTATCTCTTTTGCAATTTTAGGGTCGCTCTCTCTATTTATTTTATCTCTAAATTCACTAGCACCCTTATAGCCATGCTTTGAGTATGTATGTAAATGTTTTCTAAATAATATTACTCCATAATCTCCATAAAAATTTAACATTTGTTCAAAATGTTCTATTACTACATCTTTTATTAAATTTGGTGTTACTTTATCAATGTCATCTTTAATTTGTTTAAATATCCAAGGAGCTCCTACAGCTGCTCTACCAATCATAATTCCATCACAATTAGTATGTTTTAATACCCATTTAGCTTTATCTTTACTATCAATATCCCCATTTGCAATTACAGGAATTTTAAGAGTATTTTTAATTTCAGCAATAGCATCATAATCAACTGGTGTTTTAAATTTACCAGACCTTGTTCGTCCATGAACAGCAATAAAATCTGCTCCAGACTCTTGGCAAACTTTAGCAATCTCTATATGATTTTTTTCTGCAAATCCAAGTCTAATTTTAACAGAGGTATATCTCTTATTAGAATACTTTTTTATTGTCTCTATTGCTTTTCCCATCTTTTTTAAATCTGTAAGTAAAGCACTACCTTGTAAATTATTAACAACTTTAGGAACAGGACAACCACAATTTAAATCAATAATATCAACATCATCTCGAGCATTTATAATATCAACAGCTCTTTTTATAATATCTTCATTACTACCAGCAATTTGAATAGAATAAGGAGTCTCTAAAGAGGATTTCTCTAACATTTTTTTCGTTTTAATACTACCATAAGCTAATGCATTAGAACTTATCATTTCACTAACAGTAACATCAACACCAAACTTTTTAACAACACTACGAAAAGGTAAATCAGTCAGCCCAGCAAGTGGGGCTAGAAAATATAGGGGTTTTGAAAAATCTAAAGTCATCTACAAATATTATCACTACCTATAATATCATCTATTTTATAGTTATATTTGCTTTTCTTAAGTGAATAAAATGCTTTTAAAGATTTAAACTCATCACTACTACTCTCATCTAATATATCTTTTACTTTATCTAATAACTCATACTTAAATAACAAATATATATAAGCTGGAGTTGCTTTGTCATTACTTTGACTTAACTCTTTAAATAGAGATAAATTATTATCTGGTTCAAAATGAGACAAAGCAACTCTTGCTACTTTATAATAATCTTTACACTCCATATTATAGTTAGAGATAAAACTCTTTAACATATCTAAACTAAAGCCTATATCTTCACCAGCTTCTACTCTATCAAGTAATTTAAAAAATCTATCTTTTCCTAAATCTTTAGCATATTTTTTAAGAGTAAACATATCTTGTGTTTTAGCAACTTTATCTAATGCAGCAGATAATAACTTATTAGAGTATTTATCTCTAAACTCTACAACTTTTAAAGCAAATTTATCATCTTTTTCTAAATGATTCAAGTTGTTTTTCTCTACAATACCATTATTTTCACTTAAATGTTTTGCAAATTTTTGACTTTTAAGTTCAACATATTCACCAGCTTCTATCTTATTAATAACTTTTGCAGCATCTTTAATTTTATCTGAAACATCAGGTAAATCATTACTATTTGGTATTAAAAATGCAACAGATAGTATAGAAGCAGCTTTTTCCATATCTTCATTAAAATATTTCATAGATGTTGGCTCTTGTATTAAAGACCAATATACTCCATCTTCTAACTTTTTAGCATCAGCTCTTAATTTTCTAATATTAAAAAAGTTTTTTGTAGTGTAAAAAAGCATATGTAATATAGAAAAAACTGCTAATAAAGCTACTGGTATAGCTATCCACACTGCAACTGGAAGTTTAGGTAGATGTATTCCAAAAAGTTCAAATGAATATGTATTTGGATTTATCAAATAAACCCCAATTGCAACTGCTATAACAAATAACAAAGAAAATACTGTATATAAGCCAACTCTCATATCTACTCCTAACTAATAAATTTTAACTATCTCTTAATTAACTCTTGTTCGTTAATTTCTCTGCAAGAGATACAAAATTTAGCAAAAGGCTTAACCCTCAATCTTTCAATATCAATAGGCTCTTCGCACATTTCACAAATTCCATATCCTTCCTTTGACATTTTATCTAAAGCTTGCTCAATTTCTTCTAATTTTTTATACTGTTTTGCAATTAAAGTATCGTCTATAGCTGTATCATTAATTAAAACTGCATAATCACCCTCATCTGTTGGTGATTGTTGTCTCATCAAGTTTATCTCATGTTCAGCTTTAGCTATGTTACTTTTTAGCGTCTCTTTCATCTTTAATAACTCTTGTTTAAGTTCTTGAATATCTTCTTCTCTACTCATATTATACCTTTTATTTGTGATAAGGGTGGTTATTAATTATTGTCAAACCTCTATAAATTTGCTCTATTAATAACACTTTTATTAACTTATGTGAAGTTGTTATTTTACCAAAAGAAACTGATAAATTGGCACTTTTGAGAAATTTTTTTTCAAATCCATATGCTCCACCTATAAAAAAAGTTACATGTGCATTATTTTGTAGTATTTTAGAAAATTCAAAACTATCAAGCTCTTTTGCTGCAGGGTCTAAAACAACACAATAACCATTTAAAAAAGGCTCAAAAGCCTTTGTATATTCTATTTGAGCCAAATTAGGTGAACTCTCTTGTGCTTTTGCAATTTTATTATTAAAAATATCTATAATTTCTATATTAGCAAAGGGTTTTGATAACTTTTTGTAATGTTCAAGTAGTGGTTCATATAACTTATTTTTACCCTTTTTATCTATTGTGCATACTCTAATTTTCACTCTTTAATCCCATATAAAATCTATCAACTTCTTCATTAGATATAATTACTCTATTTAAATAGTTATTAAAATTTGTTCCACTATACTCTATTTGTAAAAGTTTAGGTTCAATGGCTCTTGATATTGCAACATATAGTTGTCCAGGTGTAAAAAGATAATCTAAATTACATACTAAAGAGTTAATGCTCATACCTTGAGATTTATGTATTGTAATTGCATATGCTAACTTTATTGGAAATTGAGATAAAACAGCAACAGCCTTAGTCTCTAGTGTATCACTATCTACCTCTAACATCTCAAAATCATGCATATAAACTTTAATATCTTTACCTTCACTTCGAACTAATACAACATCATCTTCAAAAGCTACAATAATACCCTTTTGTCCATTAACAAATTTACCCCATTTATTAATTGTAAAAATTATAGGAGCTCCAATTTTTAAGTGCAAACTCTCTAATACAGGTAGAGAATTAAACCAACTTTGTAATTTTTTCTCATTTATATTCTTAAACTTCTCTATACTCCAAAAAAATAGGGCTTCATCACTATTTAATAGAGATAATCTATCTCTATTCATCTTTTCAACTTCTAAATTTCGTCCAAATAGATATGTTGGCTCAATATTAGGAACAATTCTATTATCTCTTAACTTCTCTAAATACTCTTTAACCTCTCTATTACAAATACCTTTTCTAATTAAAGATAATATATTAATAAATTCACTATCCGAAGTTCTTTTTACCTCATTTAATATAATATTTTTAAAATTAAACCTACTCCATGCTCCACTCTCAAATGCATAAACTTCTTGCTTAAATAGACTATTTATATTATTATCTCTTTTAACAATTGGTGGCAGTTGATAAAAATCTCCAACACACATTATAGTGCCATTAAACGATAGAGAATTTAATCTATACTCTATCATATCCATTAACTGAGCAGAGACCATACTAATTTCATCAATTATAATTAAATCTATCTCTTGAAGGATTCTTTTTAACTCTTGTAAGCGTTTTTTATTCTTTTTATCTTGATTTTTTAAAATATTAATATCAGAAGCAATTCCAAAAATAAAAAAGCTATGTATTGTAAATCCATTAATATTTACAGCACTAATACCAGTACTTCCAAGTGGAATAACTTTTTTATTATTAAAATTATAAAGATCTATTATTTTGTTAGTTAAGTAACTTTTCCCAACACCTGCACCACCACTTAAAAAGATATTACTCTTTTGTAGCAGTTCATATAATCTATACTCATCCATATCAAGAGGAGATGGGCTTATGCCATCTGTTTAGCAACCTCTGCCGCAAAATCTTCCTCTTCAACTTCAATACCTTCACCTACTTCTAATCTTGTAAATGTAGTTATTTTAGCCTTACCACCACTCTTCTCTTCAAAATATTCACCAACAGTTTTGCTATCATCCATAACAAACTTTTGGTCAAGTAAACATTGCTCTTGATCTAGTGTAGTATTATCAGCAATAAATCTATCTAACTTACCAGGAACAATTCTATCCCAAATTTTTTCTGGTTTACCCTCTGCTTTAAGTTCAGCTTCAATTGCTGCTTTAGCCTCTGCTAAAACTTCATCTGTAAGTTGAGAGCGAGAAACATATTGAGGAATATTTTTTAAAGGTTTACCAAGTCTAGCTAACTCTTCATTCTCTTTTTTAATAGCTTCTATTCTACCTTTTGTCTCCTCTTCTACATAAGTAGGGTCTAAATCTTTATAAGATAATGACTTAGGAGCCATAGCAGCTGCATGCATTGCAATCTCTCTTAATATAGGAGTAACTTTTTCACAAGTTGCTTCATCTTCACACTCAGCAGCAATAATAACACCATTCTTACCGTTAGAGTGAACATAACCATTAAGAGCTGTTTTAGAATCACCTTCAATTAATGCTGCTCTTCTAACTACTAAATTTTCACCAATAACTGCAATATGTCCAGCAAGATACTCACTAAAAGCTTGTCCATTTATTTCAGATGCATTAATAGCTTCAGCATCTTTTAAAGAGTTATTAAATGCATGTTCTACAACTTCATTCATTAACTCTTTAAATTTATCATTCTGAGCAACAAAATCTGTTTGAGAATTAATCTCTACTATAACTGCTTTAGAGTTATCAACTTTTACACCAATTGCACCCTCAGCAGCTGTTTTACTAGCCTTTTTAGCAGCAGCACCAATACCTTGGTCTCTTAACCACTCTACAGCCTTATCCATATCCCCATCAGTTGCTGCTAATGCTTTTTTACAATCCATCATACCAGCATCTGTCATTTCACGAAGTTTTTTAATATCTTTTGGTCCAAAATTTGCCATTTTAATCTCCTAAATTAATTATGCTAACTCTTTAGCAGCCTCAATAGCTTCTGCTTTAACTCTAAACTCTTTAGCTTGTTCTTCATTTAACTCTGCAACTTGAGCATAAGTATTAATCCCTGCTTCATTAAGCTTCTCTTGACCAACTTTACCAATACCAGGAAGTTTTGTTAAATCATCTTTTTTAACTTCATCTTTAGATTCTGCAGCTTCTTTAGCAACTTCTTCTTTAACTTCAGCAATCTCTTCTTTACTTACATTCGCAGCTTCTGCAGCCTCTTCAGAGATACCAGCAGTCTCTAATTCACCATCTTCACCTTCACTCTCTGCTGCTAATGCTTTACCTTCAATGATTGCATCTGCTATCTCTCTACAGAAAAGATTAATCGAACGAATTGCATCATCATTACCAGGAATTGGATAGTCAATTAAATCTGGGTCACAGTTAGTATCTAGTGGTGCAACAATTTTCATTCCCATTCTTCTAGCTTCTTTAATTGCAATATGCTCTTTTACAGCATCTACAACAAATAGCATATCTGGAGTCTTTTCTAAATTTCTATACCCTTCTAAATACTTCAAAAGTTTCTCTTTTTTTCTTCTAAGCATAAGAGCCTCTTTTTTAGTTAAAAGATTAATTTGACCATTCTCTTCCATCTGCTCTATAATTTCAAGTTTTCTAATAGACTTTTTAATTGTAGGATAGTTTGTTAACATACCACCAAGCCATCTTGTAGCAATATATGGCATACCACATC
>CAYMGA010000069.1:0-6087 GCA_964389865.1 uncultured Nitratifractor sp. | reverse complement strand
CGAAATTATGTCAAAATATACAAAGTGATTTAGGAATATGAGGTGGGTTTACACAGTTAGGGTTACACTCTCACTTAGATTAGAAATTGATTTGATAACTTTTTTCTTATATTGTTTAAAATTTTGGTTTGATTCAATATTATTTTCTATATCTTTTATTAGATTTTCTAAATTATATTTATTTATTAATGGTAATAAAGTGATGTATAACTCTTTATTTGTTTTAGCTTTTTTAATTTTAGTTTTTAGTTCTATATTTTTATTTTTTTTAAATTTTTTATATAAATAAATTATAATATATATTGCTAAACCTAATAATAAACCAGCTATTGTGTAAATGATTTTTATTTTTAATATATTAGACTCTTTAATGTTGTTATGAGTATTTTTAATTGATATATTGATAGGTTTTGTACTTAAATACTCTAGCATTTGAGTATCTGTATTAAAATAGGTTAATTTAATTGGTGGGATTGTGAAATTTTTATCTGAGATTATTACAAATTTTTGTATATATTTATTTAATATGTTATTATTTTTAATACTCTCTTGAATAATAGGTTTTTCATTAAAAATAGTTTGTTCTTTTAATTTAATTGGATTTAGTTTGATTGAATCTAAGGCTCCTTTCCCATATATTGTAATTATCAACTCTATTGGTTCATTAGCTTGGTAATTTAGTTTTTTTATTTTAGTTTCTATATTTAAATTTCCAGATATTATAGTTTTATTTGGGATATTTTTTACAGATAATGTCTGTTCATTGCTATATATTTTTTTCCAACTAATTTGTTGTAATTTTTTATCTTTAGTTGCTACTTTTACTATTTGTGGGGGAATATAAAGGTCTGCAATTTTTTTAGGATATAGTATATATTTTATCTCTTTTATTAAACTGTTTTTATTTGTAGAGTTATTTTCTAAAATATATTTTGAGATAATATTATTTGCTTTAAAATCATCTATTTTAATATCTGTTATATTTTCATCTTTTTTATATTTTAAAGTTAATGTAGCAATAATTGGTTCATTTAGATAAGCTATATATTTAGATAGTTTTAAATGTAAAGATATAGGATATAAGCTAGTGATTGTAGTAATTATTAAAAAAAGTATGATTTTAATTTTCATCTTTATTCTCTTTTGTTATTGGTATTAATAGGGTTTTTAACTCTCTATTATTTAACATATTATCTATTTTCTCTTCTTTATATTGTTTTTCAATTGTTCTTGTATTTATCTTTTTTCTATCCTCTTTTTTAGGTTTTGTAGGCTCTATTTGGCTACTTTGAACGCTGCTACTACTTTTTGATAAATTATTTTGTATATTTGTTTTTGTATAATTTGCTTCTTTTAAATTTTTAGAAATAGCTTCGTTATCAAAATCTTTTAACTCTTGTTCCATATTAGATTCAAACGGTGATTGAACACGACAAGATATATTAGGTATTTGATTTTGAATAATCTCTTTAACAACTCTTAAGTTATATTTTGTATTATTGCTATCTTTATATTTTAGAGAGCTTTTATAGTAGGGAATAGCTTTTTTATATTGATTTAGACCTACATAACTATTTGCAATATTATATAAGATTTTAGCTTGTAATTTTGGGGTTGTAACCATCTTATAATACTTTATTGCTTCTTCATATTTTTTTAATTTATATAGTGTATTTGCAATATTATAGATTATTTTTTCACTCTTAATATCTATGCTTTTATATAGTTTTAAAGCTTTTTTATATTCAGCATTTTTATAGGCATCTTCTGCTTCTTTTGCTATTTTATAAAACTCTTGATTTGCATATAATATTGTAGATATTATTATAAAGATTATATATTTTACCAAAACTTTCTCCTTTTTAAATCGAAATAGAAGATTATTACAATAGATAATATCAAAGGTATATAAAAAAGTTCTTGAGATTTTGCACTTTTAATATATTTTATTTTGCTATTATCTATTTGTTGTAAAAATTCATTTAAATCACCATCTTTAAGAGAGAAATTTTTTACAATACCTATCTTTTTTAGCTCTTTTATTGTTTTTTTATCACTTTTAAATAGTTTTATGTTTAAATTTTTATCTCTTATTACATTACCATTTTTAAATACAATACTTCCATTTTTAGTTGATATAATATAACTATATAACTTTATATTATTTGTTTTCGCAAACTTTATTGCCTCTTTAGTATTTGTTAAGTTACTAGCATCACTAAGAAGTAATATGTTTTTCAATTCATCTTTGCTATAAAAGTTACTTACCCCTTTTAGTGCTAATAGTAAATTAGAGTTATCTTGCTTTGTCAAAGAGGGGTCAATATGCTCTATTTGATAAATTAAGTTTTTGTAATTATTGCTAAATGGAGCTATTAGGTAAGCTTGTGTATTAAAAGCAATAATTGATACTTTTTCACTTGTTAAATTCCTTATAAAAGTTTTAATTTTATGTTTAGCAAACTTTAATCTATTTGGATATATATCTTTAGCTAACATAGAGTTTCCAATATCTAGTAAAATAGTAAACTTTATACCATTTTTAGGAGTTTTAGTTTGACTATTTATACTAGGTTTTAAGAGGGCAGTCACTAATAAAATAGTAATTGTTACATTTAATATTAAAGCTTTTTTACTACTTAAAATAGTATATATTATCATCAATATTAGCGCTAAAAGTGTAGGATAGATAAATAGATACTCATAATATATCTCTTGAGTGTTTTCTATATTACTCTTTTCTAGTGAGTTTATTTGATTGTAAATTTCTTGTAGCTGTGATGGTTTATTAATAGCATAAGATTTACCACCACTAATTTTTGCAATTTTTGATAATACTTTCTTATTAAAATCTCCATCTATTCCTATTGAAATTGTATATACTTTTAATTTTTCATCTTTTATCTTATTGAGTGTATCTTTTAGGCTGACACTATTTACTGTATTTATTCCATCTGTTAATAGTATAACTACTCTCTTTTTTGCTTTAGTTTTTTTAAATATATTGCTACCTAAATAGAGTGCTTCGTAAAGTGCAGTTGATCTATCTCCTGCAACCCCTGTATTTAGATAAGATATTATTGTATTCAAAGAGTTTTTATTAGTTGTAAATGGTGATGCAACAAAAGCATAATCACCAAATACAGTTAATGCAATAGAGTCATTTTTTCGCTTATTTATAAACTCTTTTAGTATTTTTTTAGATATTTCAAATCTATTATCCTCTTGCATACTATCACTAGCATCTAAAAGTAAAGATATATTATAACCTTTTGTATTATCTACTTTTATATAGTGTTTTATAACAGGTGATGATAAAGCAATTGATATAAGTAAAATAGTAATATACTTTAATATTTTTAAAAAATAAAATTTTTTAGATACAATTTTTTCTAAAACTTCAAAATTGGAAAATAGTATTTTGGGTGCTTTTGTTCCACATAACTTTTGACATAATAGATATATAGGTAATATTAATAGTGCATAAGGGTAGAGTAGAGTTATATTTTCTAACTGCATATTTTTATATACCTCTTTATATTCTCTATTGTATCTTTATCTATATCTGGAGTCTCTTTTTTATATTTGAATTTTTCAATAGATTTTAATAACTCTTCTAATTGCTCTTTTTGCTTTTTTGTTTTTACAGACTTTTTTGCTATTTTTGTAAATTTATATAGCTTCTCTTTAGTTATATCCTTACTAAAGTCTATATCTTTTAGTGTTATCTCTTCTATTTTTTTCTCTTTTTTTATCGCAAGTTTTACTAAAACTACTGTTATTATAATCATAATAGTAGCTAATATTATAGTAGATGTGAAATTTGCACTTATTGGTTTACTTAATGACTCTAGTGGGTATATATCTTTTAATCTATTTAAGTTATTCATAATATCTTAACATCTCTACTAGTTTTTCTATAGGGTTATCTAAAGTATATATCTTTTTATAGTTAATTTTATTTTTAGTAAAATAGTTATATAGCTTATTATCAAGATTTTTCATATACTCTTTATATCTTTGCTGTGTCTTTTTATCTATTGTAAAGTTTTTTGCTTTTTGACTATTTGTATCTATAAATTCATACTCTCCTAAATAATCTAAATTCTCTTCTGCTTTATCTCTTAATATTATGGCGTTGATTTCATGTTTAGAGTTTAAAAAATCTAAATTTATCTCTTCTAAAAAATCACTAATTACAAATATAATGGAGCGATTAATGATTACAGAGTTTACAAATCGTTGTATATCATTATAGTTTGGTAATTTACCAAACGGTGTTAATTTTGATATTTTATTAAATACTATATCTATATCTTGCTCTTTAATAACTATTTGATTTTTTGAAGTTATATTTATATTTGTTAATCTATTATCGCTTTTAATTGTAGCATAAGATAGAGCTGTAATTAACTCTATAGCTAACTCTAGTTTTGGTTTTTTTCCAAAATTTAGGCTACCACTAGCTAAATATAGTAATACAATATTATATTTTTTAGAATCACTAAATAGTTTAGTAGATATACTACCACCTTTTGCTATTTGTCGCCAATTTAGATGTCTAATATCATCGTTTGTAGTATACTCTTTACTACCTTGATAATCAAAACCACTTCCATATTGTGCTGTTTGATTCTCTCCAAAAATATTTAAATATAAGAGTTTACGACTCTTTAATATGATTTCATCTTTATTCATTTTATGGTGCTATAACTTTTTCTAATATTTTTTCTATTATTGTATCTGCATCTATTTGTTCTACTTTTGCTTTATATGTTAATTTTATTCTATGTCTTAAAGCCATAAAAGCACTTTTAGCCACATTATAAGGGGTTGCGTAATCTTTACCTTGTAAATATGCATGTGCTTTAGTAGCTTTATATAAGTCTATACTAGCTCTTGGACTTGCTCCAAATTCTATATATTCATCTAAGCCATACTTTTTAGGCTCTCTTGTAGCAAAAATAATTTCTAAAATATATTGTAAAAGTTCATCATCTATATGTATATTAAGAGACTCTTGTTGCATCTGTTTAAATTGTTCTAAACTTACAATAGATTCAACTTTTTCAAACTTTTTATCTGCAACTTTTTTAACTATTAAAAACTCCTCTTCTATACTATTGTAACC
The DNA here is from genome assembly GCA_964389865.1 of uncultured Nitratifractor sp. GTDB lineage: Bacteria > Campylobacterota > Campylobacteria > Campylobacterales > Sulfurovaceae > JAADEQ01. The sequence goes on along the minus strand of CAYMGA010000069.1, from coordinate 956 downwards.
TACATTTACTTTTAGCATAAATCTATCTAAAGATGCTTCTGGTAAATTATAAGTTCCCTCTTGGTCAATTGGATTTGCAGTTGCTAATACCATAAATGGGTCATTTAGTTTAAAGCTCTTTTCTCCAATAGTTACTTGTTTTTCTGCCATTGCTTCAAGTAGAGCCGATTGAACTTTGGCTCCAGCTCTATTAATTTCATCGGCTAATAATAAATTTGTAAAAATTGGACCATGTTTAATTTTGTAACTATTTTTTGTAAGGTCTAAGATTTCATTTCCTGTTATATCTAATGGCAATAAATCTGGTGTAAATTGAACTCTTTTAAAATCAAAGCCTAAAACTTTTGCTAATGTATTTACAGCTGTTGTTTTTGCAACACCTGGCAAACCTTCTACAAATATATGACCTTCACTTAAAAGTGCCATTAACATTGCATCTACTAACTCTTCATGACCAATAACAATTTTGTGAATCTCATTTTTAATTTTTTCTATCATAATATAAGCCTTAATTATTATAATAGATTATATCAAGTTAAATTTAATAGTAACCTGAGTTTGAGGTTACGAAAAAAAGCTTTTTGCATTCAGCTTTCAGCAACGAAATAAAGTTTATTTCATTGTCATTGCTATGTGTGCTAGGATTTTTATTTTTTATCTAAAACCCGTTTGATAACTTCTGAGCATATTGCTAATCCAAAAGCTCCTGTTACACCTACAAAAGATCCTTTATCTTTACATTTTGCCTCTTCAGGGCTAAATACAACTGTAAAATTTTTATTAAATTTTGCTTTTTTTAACTCATTTCTAATTTTTCTAGCTAAAGCATCACCATGGGTTTTAAAGATAGTGCTAACTTCTATTTTATTAAAGTCATATCTTTTAGCACTTCCAAGAGACATAATTAACTTTTTATAACATCTTTTAGCAACTTCTATTTTAACTTTTGTAGTATC
>CAYMGA010000068.1:0-6095 GCA_964389865.1 uncultured Nitratifractor sp. | reverse complement strand
CATGGCAAGAAAGATAAGAGTATTTATAGAAAAAACACCTCATGTTGTTAAGGTCTCTGCTTTAGATGAGTTACTACTATTTAAAGATAAAGAAGATTATAAGTTGTTTTTGTCACTACTCCTTGTTTTAAGTAAACAGTATAATTTACAGATACACTCTTATCTTTTGATGCCAAAATATTTTTTAATTTTAGCTACTCCTAAAGAGGTTGATTCGATTTCAAAGTTTATACAAACCATTGGTAGAAAGTATGTTGCATACTATAATAAGAAATATAGTAGGAGAGGCTCTCTATTTAATGGTAGGTATAAGCTTTCAATTGTGGAAGCTAATCGTTATTTGTTTGATGTTATGGTCTATATTGAATCTTTGCCAAGTAGGGCAAAAGAGTATCAATATAGTAGTATTGGTAAAAATTTTTATAATAGAAAAGATGATATAGTTTCATTTCATGAACTATATAAAAAATTAGGCTCTAATAGAAGTGAGCAAATTGATAGATATCAAAAGATATTTTCTTTAACACTTACAAAGGAGAAAAGGGAGTTTATAACTAGTTGTATTAAAAAACAATCAATTATAGGAACGAAGGGTTATATTAAAGATTTAGAACAAAAACTAGGTGCAAGTTTAATTGCTAAAAAGAGGGGAAGACCTCCTAAAATAAAGAGAGAAAAAAGGAAAACTATGTATAAAAAGTTAGTATTATTAGATAAAAATTTACACAAAGATTTAAAAATTAAGCCAATGCAAGATTTAGAGTTTGCTAAAGATTTAGCTTTTATACCTATTTTAGCATCTGAAGTTAAAAGTGTTGGTAAGATTTTTCCTATAGTATTTACAAATGATGAAAATCCAAGATTAGTAGCAATTGTATCATTAGGTGGAAGCTCTTTAGCATTAAATGATGAATTTAAATGGATTAGTGAGTATGTGCCTATGTATTTAAGAAGTTATCCATTCTCTATTTCTAATGCTAAAGTAGATGATGAGACAACTACAAAAGTAATTTTAATTGACGAAGATAGCCATTTAGTATCTGCTACAGAGGGAGAAGCACTATTTGACGAAGATGGTAATAATACAGAGACTTTAAATAGAGCAATGGAGTTTTTAAAGAGTTATGATGAACAGATGAGTATAACAAATAGTGTTGCAAAAGAGATAAAAAATAGTGCTATTTTAGAAGAGCGCGAAATATCTGTAGGTGAGGGTGAAGATAAGCAAGTATTAGTAAAAGGTTTTAGTGTTGTAGATAGAGAGAAATTAAATGGGTTAAGTGATGAAGTGTTAGCTAATTGGGTAAGAAGAGGTATTATAACTATGATTGATGGAACTATTGACTCTTTAGCTAATATTCAAACACTATTTAATCTATATAATGCAAAAAATAATGGCTAAGCAAAATGAATAAAGTTCAAAAAAATATGCTAAAAGAAGCATTAAAAAAGGTCAAAAGTGGCTTTTTTTATGCTGGTTTTTTTAGTCTATTTATAAACATTTTAATGCTTGTTCCAACATTTTATATGTTACAAGTTTACGATAGAGTAATGCAAAGTAAAAGTCTAGATACTCTACTTTTAATTACTCTTTTAGTTGTAGCTTTGTTTGCAGTTTTAGGTATTTTACAATTTATTAGGTCAGCAATTTTAATTCGAGTTGGTAATAAAATAGACTTAGAGCTTAATAAAATGATTTATGATAAGATATTTACTCAAGCAAAAATTGCTCCTGGTAAAGTTACTGCAAGACCTATTACAGATTTAACAAAGTTAAGACAATATATAACAGGGCAAGGGATATTTGCATTTTTTGATGCTCCTTGGTTTCCAATATATCTATTTGTAATGTATATATTTAGTCCTAAATTGGCATATTTTACTATCTTTGCAGCTATTGTTTTATTAACGATTACTTTTGTAAATGAGATAACTACAAAGAGTGGTTTAAAAAAGGCAAATGAGTTTAACTCTCAAGCTCAAAATTTCTTAAGTAAGAATATTCAAAATGCAGAAGTTATTCATGCTATGGGTATGAGAGAAAATATTAAAAATAGATGGCTTATTAAACATTTAAATTTTTTATCTGCACAATCTGATGCAAGTGGAAAAGCTGGAAAGTGGGCAAATACTTCTAAGACTTTAAGACAACTTTTTCAATCTTTAACTTATGGTATAGGGGCCTATTTAGCAATTAATGGTGAAATTTCAGATGGAACAATTATTGCTGGAGCTGTATTGATGGGTAGAGCTTTAGCTCCACTTGATTTAATTGTCGGCTCTTGGAAAGGTTTTGCCGAAGCTAAAGATGCTTATACTAGATTACAATCTCTTTTAAATGAACCTGTAGAAAAAGATGAAAATATGCTTTTACCTAAACCAAAAGGTTTGATTCAGTTAGAAAATATTGTAGTTGTTCCTCCACTATCTAAACAACCATCACTTAAAGGTGTAAATATGTTTATACCAGAAGGTAGTATTTTAGGGGTTATTGGACCTAGTGGAAGTGGTAAATCTACACTTGCAAGAGCAATTTTAGGCGTTTGGCCTCTAGTTCAAGGCAAGGTTCGATTAGATGGTGCAGATATTCATCAATGGGATAGTGTAGAGCTTGGAAAGTATATTGGTTATTTGCCTCAAGATATTGAGTTACTTGAAGGAACTATTGCAGAAAATATTGCAAGATTTGGAGAGGTTGATTCTAATAAAGTTATAGAAGCTGCAAAAATTTCTGGTGTTCATGAATTGATTTTAAAATTTCCAAATGGTTATGATACCTTAATTGGTCCTGGTGGAATAGGGCTTAGTGGAGGGCAACGCCAAAGAGTAGCACTTGCTAGAGCAATTTATGGTAATCCTGTATTAATTGTCTTAGATGAGCCTAACTCAAATTTAGATTCTGTTGGAGAAGAGGCTTTAAAAAAAACAATTTTAAAGTTAAAATCTATGGGGACAACAGTAGTTATAATATCTCATAAACAAGAGATACTATCTACAACTAACCTATTAGCATATTTAGATGGTGGAGTATTAAAGCTTTATGGTCCAACAAGAGATGTTTTAGTAAAGCTACAAGAGGCAAAAAATAAGGCTCAAGCACAAACCCAATCTCAACCAAAACCAAAACCTAAAGTAAGTGGTATATCTTTGAGTAAGCCAAGTTAAATAAGTGGAGATTAATAATGAGTGAAAAAGATAATAAAATAGTTATACCAGATACGAACTATACAAAATATGTTATACAAGGTATGTTAATTATAGTTGTAATGTTTGGTATTATAACAACTTGGGCTGCTTATGCACCTCTTGCTACAACATCAGTTGCAGTTGGTAAGGTTATTCCTTCAACTGCAACAGTTCCTATACAGCACTTAAGAGGTGGAATTATAGAGACAATTTATGTAAAAGATGGTGATATAGTTGAAGCAAATGAGACAATAGTAAAATTAAGAGATATTGATTATAAAGAGAAGTTAAAAGCTTTGACAAATCAATATCAAGAGTTATTAGCTAGAAAAGATAGATTAAAATCTGAAATTGATAACAAAGATAGCGTAATATTCTCTGATGGTATTAGCAATAATATTAAAAGTAGTGAGTTAAAGATTTTTAAATCTACAAAAAATAGTATTAAGACAAAAGAGGAGTTAACAAATAGTCAAGTTAAACAGTATAAAGAGGATATTCGAGGTAATAAATCTCTTTTAGAGAGTAAAAAAAGTCGTTTAAAATCTGTTGTTAAAGAGCTTAGTGAGCAAGAGTCTCTATTTAAAGAGCATTTAGTAGGTAAACAAAAATTAGTAGAGTTAAAAAAAGAGAGAGATAGCTTAAAGGGAGATATAGATAATTTAAAATCAACAATTGATAGAAAAAAAGAGCAAATTAATGAAATTAAAAATCAATTAGAGTTGTTTAAAAAAGATTTAAAAAATAAAAATTTAAAAGAGTTAACAGATGTTAAATCTAAAATAGTTAATATAGAATCTGATATAACATCTTTAAAAGATAAATTAGATAGAGTAGATATAAAAACACCAATTTCAGGTATTGTAATGGGTATAGATAAACATGCTAAAGATGAAGTTGTAAAACCTGGTGATACAATTTGTGAAATTATTCCAAAGGGAACAAAGTTAATTATAGAGGCTCAAATTAGCTCTATAGATATAGATAAAATGAAAAATGGCTTAGAAGCAGATTTAAGTTTTCCATCTTTAGATATGAGAAAACTACCACATATTAAAGGACATTTAATATATGTATCTGCAAATAGTGTTTTAGATAAGCAAAGAGGAGTAAGTTACTATATTGGTAAAATTGATATATCAAAAGAGGGCTTAGAGATATTAAAAAGATATAAGCAACCATTAATTGTTGGAATGCCAGCAGTTGCTATGATTAGGACAGGTGAGAGAACACTGCTTGAGTATTTAATTAAACCACTAAAAGAGATGGCTCAAAGGAGTTTTAATGAAGAGTAAAATGGTTTTAATTGCACTCCTTTGGGGTATGTGTGTTAATGCAGGTATTTTAAAATTTTCTGATGCATATGAGTACTCTTTACAAAACTCTCATGCTATTAGAGCATCTAGTTATAGAACTAAAAGCTTAGAGAGTCAAATAAAAAGAGATAGAGCATTTATGCTACCACATATTAATTTTAGCGCTTCTATTGGTTATACTAAGAGTAGATTTAAATATGAAAAACCAGAACTAATAGAGAATCCATTTACAGAACCTATTAAGTTACCAGATTCACTTACAGAAGTTCCAGAAGAATATACAAATCCAGAATTACCAGAATCTTATACTGAGATACCAGAAGAATATACAACTTTACCTGAAGGATTTGATAAATTACCTCAAGAACAACAAGATGCATATCGTAAAAATCAACAAAAAGCTTTAGCAGAGTATAAGAAAAAGCAACAAAAATCTATAGATAAATATTATAAAAATGTAAAAAAATCTTTAGATAAGTATCTAAAAAAGCAAAAAGAACAGCGAGAAAAATATATAAAAGAGCAACAAGAATACAGAGAAAAAGAGTTAAAAAAAATTGAAAAGAAAAATAATAAAATATTAAAAAAAGCTAAAGAGGCTACAAAAGATATACGGATAACAAAACAATTTAAAATAACTTTAACTCAAACTATTTACGATAGAGAAAGATATAAAATATATCAATCTACAATTATTAAAGCTAATAAATCTAAAATAGAAAATGAATTTGCAAAGCAGAAGTTAGCTATAAAAATCTTAGAACACTATATGAATATATTAAAAACTTATACTAAAATTAATCTATATAAAGCCTCTATTGATTATCATAAATCTCTTCTAGAATTTAACGAAAAAAGTTATAAATTGGGTTTAATAAGTAAATTAGATATTATGAAAGAGAGAGTTTCTCATAAGTCTATGAAATTAGCAAAACAAAGAGAGAAAAGATTATTAAAATTATATAAAAAGCAATTAAGTGTTTATTTAGGATTTAGCAACTATAAATTACCAAAACTTAAAGTTTGGAAATTGAATAATAGAGTCATTAAGCAAATGAAAAATTTTGTTAAAGATAGAGATAATATATATAGTAATTTAGAGTATCAAATTGCTTTAGCTAATATTAAATATTTAAAGATGCAAGTGCAAGTTGCAAAGAGTGGACACTATCCAAAAGTAAATTTACAAGCTAGTTATACAAAAGCTTTTGGATTTGGAGTAAAAATGACAAGCAATAAAGAAGTCTCTTTAAATTTAAGTATGCCAATTTATGAAGGTGGATATACACAAGCTAGAATAGAATCTGCAAAATATGAACTTTTAGCCTCTTTAGAAGATATTAAAAACTTAAAAGACCAAATAGATATATCTTATAGACAATATTTAGCTCAGTTTAATAGTGATTTAGATGAATTAAAAATTCATAAACAATCTTATAGAGTTGCTAAAGCTTATTTAAATTCAGTAAAAAAAGGCTATAAAAAAGGATTAAACAGTATTATAGACCTATTTGAAGCAAAAAATCAAATGTTATCAGTAGAGGTAGATTATACACAAAGTGTATATAAAGTTTTAGACTCTTATATAAATAT
>CAYMGA010000067.1:0-6126 GCA_964389865.1 uncultured Nitratifractor sp. | reverse complement strand
TTATTTATCTATTTTCTCAGCTTTTGTTATACTTTTTTTATTAATATTAAATTTTAAAGAGGATATATATTCTACTAATACAACAGAAATGCCCGTAGCTACAACTATATTATAATCAAATGTTGTTTCTACTGATAATACTAATGCAGTTAGTGGTAGTTTCATTAATACTCCCATAAATACAGATGCTCCAATAGCTGCAAAATAAAAGGGTTCTATATTAAAATTTAAAAATTGCATTAATTCTCCAAAACCATAACCAACTAATGCTCCTATACTCATTAATGGTAAAAAAATACCTCCAACAGCATTAGTATATATTGAGAGAGTTGTGCCTATAATTCTTAATATAATTAATATGAAAATTATTGTTAAAGGTATAGTCGTTTCATGATTAATTAAATAAGTAACAATAGATTTTCCACTAAAAGCTGCATGAGGTTCAATTAGTAAAACACTACCTATTACAAAGCCTCCAATTATAGAAAATATATATTTTCTTGAAGCAGGATAGTTTTTAAATAAATAATTGTCTATTATATGTAGTAGATATTTTTTTAAATATAGATATAAGTATATAAAAAAAGTAATAAATGGTATAAATATTAAATTTGCAATTATGTAGATATTTTCAAAGTTTTTACCTATTGAATATTTAAAAGTTATAGGCTCTAAATAGTGAACACTAATACTAAAAGCAAGAACAGCTGCAAGTATCATATATCCAATATATTGTTTTAAAAATTGGTAAGCAATATTTTCAAATGCAAAGGCAATACCTGTTATAGGAGATACAAATATTGCTGCAATACCACTTGTTGCACCTACACTTATTAACATTTTTAATAAAACTTTTGGCATTTTATATAGTTTATGTATATGATAAGCTATCATTGCTCCAATACCAGCACTTGGACCTTCTGTTCCAACCATAAATCCAGTAGCAACTGATAGTACAGAAGCTATAATTTTAAAAATTAGGGTTTTAAAAGTTATTACCATCTTATTTTGTGTAATAGAATCAGCTATTTCATTAACTCCATACTCTCGTATATTTTTATCTTTAGATACAATAAAGTTTACTATAATAATAGCAAAAGTTGGTAATGTATATATATACCATATAGGTAAAGTAGGTATAGTTTTTGAAGGGTCACCCAAAAAAAGAAAATATCTAACAAATATAATTAGTAGTTCATAAAATGTAATAAAAAAACCACTTATTATACCAATTAGTATTGTTATAATAAGTAATTTTAAATACATTGCTACTCTTTCTTTTTAGTATTAACCTCTATAATTTAGGTTGCTACATATTTTACATAAAAAAGTTTTAATATATTACAATCATACTTTATCTTTAATAATAAAATTTTATTTTTTTACTATTTTATACATAACTAACTTTAGTTATGATATTTTATTAAACTTAGGTTATTAGAATAAACTATATACTTTATAAATTATATTAATTTATCACAATTTAATTTAATTATTAAAAGTAGATATATCGCAATTTACACTATTTATTATATCTTCAATTAAAGGATTAATAGTAAAAATATCATCTATTTTTTGACATATAATTATTAAATCGTAATCATAATTATTGATGTAATCACTAATAGATATATCACTCATACCATTAACAAAAAACTCTCCATCTAAATTAAATTTATTTTTTAATTTATTAAAATTATCTTTTTCTATTTTTTCTAACTCTACACTTTGTTGATAATCTACTACTCCAAATGAAGGGTCAACCATAGGTGTATCTACAACTATTTGATAGTTATATAAAAGTTGAATATTACTATACTTATTTTTTACTTTTTTTATACATTTTTCATTTATAGAATTTAGTATAATAGCTACTTTTTTGTATTTTTGAATACCTTTTTTTATTATTAAAATAGGTACTTTTATTTTTTTGATAATATCTAAAGTTATATTTTTATGGAATTGAACTATAACTTTTACATCTTTATCATCTCTAATTAAATGTTCAACTCTATCAGCAGTATCCTCTTGATATACTAAAATAGCTACATTTTCAAAGTTATTAAAGTTATCTTTTAGGTATTTTTCTATTTTATTTTTTATCTCTTCTTTATCTATTGTTGTATCATTTAACCAAAATAGATCTTCTAAAAAGTAGTGTTCTTGCTCATATACATAAAGAATCTCTACCGAAGTATCTTTAGATGCACACTCTAACCCTTTATCTATTATTTTTAAATTATTTAAATCATTCAGCACTATTATAACTCTTTTATTTATCATTATAGACTCCTATTTCTGTAAAGATTAACATATTATACTATTTTTTAAAACTAAAATATGCAACTTAAGTTAAAAATAACTTTTTTTGAAATCATTAAATATATTTTATAATAAGTGCTATAATTACAAATATTTTTTTAAGGATTAATATGGATTCTAAAATAGAAGGTTATCTTGGTATTAAAACAGATGGAACAAAAAGTCGGGTTCCTGCTTTATTAGATAAATGTCAGAGTATTACAGGCTTTATTTTAGGAGTATTTATTATTGGGCATATGTTGTTTACATCATCTATATTATTTGGTAAGGATATAATGTATAAAGAGACAAAGTTTTTTGAAGGCTCACTCTTTTTTAGTGAACCAAAACCATTTTTAGTTTCTATAATGGGGATAATTATACTATTATTATTTATTATTCACGCTGCTTTAGCTATGAGAAAGTTTCCTTATAAGTGGCGAGAATATAATATGCTTAAAACTCACTCTTTACATATGTCTCATATGGATACAATATTATGGCTTGTACAAGCTATAAGTGGTTTTTTAATGTTTTTTTTAGGTTCTATGCATTTATGGATAGTTATATCTATGCCAGATAAGATAGGACCGTATGCTTCATCAGATAGAATCTATAGTGATGGTATGTTTTGGCTTTATCTAGCTTTAATCGCTTTAGTAGTTTTACATGCAATGATAGGTCTTTATAGATTAACAATGAAGTGGGGGTTTGGAGCTTTAAGAAATCCTAGGCAAGATAGAAAAAGAAATAAAAAAATTATGTGGATAGCAATTATATTTTTTAGCATATTAGCATATAGTTCATTAACAAAATATTGGTTAATAGGTAAAGAGCATAAAGATAATTACTCTCAAAGATATATGCTATCAAAAGGGGTTAAGTAGATGAAGATTAACTATTGTGATGTCTTAGTAATTGGAGGTGGTTTAGCTGGTTTAAGAGTAGCTACAGAGACTCAAGAGAGTGGGCTTAGTACAACTGTTTTATCACTTGTTCCTGTAAAAAGGTCTCATTCAGCAGCAGCTCAAGGTGGTATGCAAGCTAGTTTAGCAAATTCGGTTATGGGAGCTGGAGATAATGAAGATATTCATTTTTCGGATACAGTGAAGGGTAGTGATTGGGGTTGTGACCAAGAAGTAGCAAGAATGTTTGTAACAACTGCACCAAAAGCTATTAGAGAGTTAGCTCAATGGGGAGTGCCTTGGAGTAGAATACAAAAGGGGAGTCGAGAGGTTGTAATTAATACAAAAAAAGAGATAATTATAGAGTCAGATGATTCTCATGGATTAATTAATGCTAGAGATTTTGGAGGTACTAAAAAGTGGAGAACTTGTTATACATCAGATGCTACAGGACACTCTATGCTTTATGGTGTAGCAAATCGTGCTTTAAAAGATAATGTTGAAATTTTGGAGAGAAAAGAGTTACTTAGTTTAATTCATGATGGTAGCCAATGTTATGGGGGTGTTGTTAGAGACTTAATTAATGGAGAGATAGAAGCTTTTGTAGCAAAAGCCACATGTGTTGCTACAGGTGGATGGGGTCGGGTTTATCGCACAACTACTAATGCAGTTATATGTGAAGGAACAGGACAAGCTGCAGTTTTAGAAACAGGTATTGCAACAATTGGTAATCCTGAGGCTATTCAGTTTCATCCAACACCCATTGTGCCTTCTGGAATTTTATTGACAGAGGGATGTAGAGGTGATGGTGGAGTATTAAGAGATGTAGATGGGTATCGTTTTATGCCTGATTATGAACCAGAAAAGAAAGATTTAGCAAGTCGAGATGTTGTTAGTAGAAGAATGATGGAGCATATTAGAAAAGGTAAAGGAGTACCATCGCCGTTTGGAGAACATTTATGGCTTGATATATCCATTTTAGGTAGAGAGCATATTGAAAAAAATTTACGAGATGTACAAGATATTGCTAAAACTTTTAATGGAATAGACCCTGCTAATAAGGGCAAAGAGGGATGGTTACCTGTAAGACCAGCTCAACACTATAGTATGGGTGGGATTCGGACGAAAGTAAATGGAGAGTCGCCAAATCTTCGTGGTCTTTTTTCATGTGGAGAAGCTGCTTGTTGGGATTTACATGGATTTAATAGATTGGGAGGAAACTCTGTTGCAGAGACTGTAGTCTCAGGTATGATAGTAGGTAGTTATATTGTTCAATATTGTCAATCTTATCAAATATCGATAGATACTGCATTAGTGCAAAAGTTTATTCAAGAACAAAAAGATTATATAAAATCTATAATATCTCGTAAAGAGAGAGACTCTATGACAATATTTGAGATAAAAAGAAGAATGCAAACTATTATGGATGATAAAGTAGGTATTTTTAGAAATGCTAAAGAGTTACAAGAAGCAGTTGATGAATTACAAGAGTTATTAAAACTTAGTCAAGTAGCTCCAATTCGATATAGATGTTTTAGATCAAATCCCGAATTAGAAGAGCTTTATCGTGTTCCAAAAATGTTAAAAATTGCAATTAGTATAGCATATTCTGCACTAAATAGAACTGAGAGTAGAGGTGCACACTATCGAGAGGATTATAATAAAAGAGATGATTTAAATTGGTTAAAAAGAACAATTGTTCGTTGGAGTAATCCTAACTCGACTCTTCCAGAAATTGGTTATGAACCATTAGATATTATGAAAATGGAGATGCCTCCTGCATATAGAGGATATGGAAGGAAAGGTGATATTATAGAGAATCCTTTATCTAAAATAAGACAAAAAGAGATAGAAAAAATTGTTAATAAGTTAAAGCAAGAAGGAAAAGATAGATTTGAAATTCAAGATGCTTTAATGAAGTTTAATTTACCTAAAAACTTAAAAGATAAAAATGAAAGAGTAGGAGTAGGATATGCATAAAGCTATTAGTAGCGATACTCAAAGTGGTAGAGTTTTAACATTTGAGATATTAAAATATAATCCAAGTGATTTACAATCTAAACCACATATGCAAGAATATAAATTAAAAGAGACCCCTGGAATGACTATTTTTGTAGCATTAAATATGATAAGAGAGCAACAAGACCCAGATTTAGCTTTTGATTTTGTTTGTCGTGCTGGAATTTGTGGGAGTTGTGGGATGATTATAAATGGAAAGCCTCTTTTAGCATGTAAAACTAGAACTGCAGAGTATGAAGATGGAGTAATAAGATTGATGCCAATGCCATCTTTTGAGTTAATAAAAGATTTGTCAGTAATTACAGGGCAATGGATGGATAGAATGAGTAAACGGGTAGAGAGTTGGATTCATACAAATGAACAAAGAGATATAAGTAGAATAGAAAAACCTATAGAACCCAAAAGTGCAGATGATACATTCGAATTAGATAGATGTATCGAATGTGGAATATGTGTCTCTTCTTGTGCTACAGCTTTAATGAGACCAGATTTTGTTGGAGCTGTTGGATTAAATAGAGTAGCTCGTTTTGAAGTTGATCCAAATGATAATAGAACAGATGAAGATTTTTATGAATTAATAGGAGATGATGCCGGAATTTTTGGATGTATGAGCTTATTAGGTTGTGAAGATAATTGTCCTAAAAATTTACCCCTTCAAGAAAAAATAGCATATATGAGACGAAAATTAGCTAAAGTAGCTAGTAAAAATTAAACACTAATAACTTTCAAAGGAGTATAGATGTATAGAAAGTAACATCATATTTTTCGATTTATTATCTCTACTCCTTCACTCCCTTGTATTAGAGTGCAACTTTTACCACCTAGGCATACTTATAGTGCGTAAGGTCAGTTATTTCATATACATCTTTTTGTCTTTAACCATTGGTTTCCACCCATGCCA
>CAYMGA010000066.1:0-6148 GCA_964389865.1 uncultured Nitratifractor sp. | reverse complement strand
TATATGAGCAGATGCTCATATATTAAAAGTGGTAACTAGCTCCAACATTTACCATATCTACAGTAATATTTTTGTTACCTGTCTTTTTAAGTGGTCTTAAATATTCTACATATACTCCAAGTCCATCTTTTAGACCTTGAACTTTTTTATTGAATGTGTATTCTGCTCCTACACCCCATGCAAAGCCTTTTTCTTTTTGATTTAATGTATCACAAGATGTAGAGCCATATCCTATTAGTGCATATAGGTCTAAGTTTTGGCTTACTGCGTATGAAGGTTTTAGGTATAAACCATAGTGTTTAAGAGATTTATCTTTATCACCCCATGGTGTGTAGATATATTTTGCTTCTACTGCAAGAAAGCTATTTATTGTATAACCAGCTTTTAAGTTTACACCGTATGTTTTACCTTTATTAACTCTACTTGTTGTGCCATTTGAAAATTTAACTTTATCATTACATTGACATTTACTACTAGCATATGTAAAGCCACCACCTAAATATATTCCTAATGGAATATTAGCAACAGGTGTAGGTTTTGGTTTAACTATCGGTTCTTCTTCAACTGGAACTGGGATAGGATCCGATATTGGAAGAGCTACATTTTTACCAGCTTGTGCTGAAGCCATAAGTAGTGCAATAGATGCAACTGCAATTTTTAATTTTTTCATTGTTTAATCCTTGTCTTGTTTTTATATACACAATATTAACATTAATAGATTAAACAGAACTTAAATTTTGCAAAAAAACATCATAAAATGGACATATTTACCTAGAAAGTTATTCTAGGTAAATGGTAGATATATGTAAATTATGTTGATTAAAAGTGGTAAGCAACGCCTCCACTAACTACATTAGTCTTAATATTTTTAGCTCCACTCTTTTTAAGTGGTCTAGAGTATTCTGCATAAACACCCCATCCATTACTAGTACCATCTTTTTTCTTATCAAATTGATACTCTGCACCAAGACCCCATGCAAGACCTTTGTAGCTATTATTAAGAGTTTCGCACTCTGTTTTACCATATCCGATTAAACCATATACATCTAAGTTATCTACTACGCTATACATTGGTTTAAGATATATTCCATAGTGTTTCAGAGTTTTATCTTTATCACCCCATGGAGTATATATGTATCTACCTTCTACACCAACATATTGACTAAAGTCATAACCAGCTCTTAAGTTAACACCATAAGTTTTACTACTATTTTTATTACTTGTTGTTCCATCTGAAAATCTTACATTAGTATTGCATTGGCATTCACCTTTTGCATATGTAAGTCCCCCACCAATATATAGACCTAGTGGAGGAAGAGCAGCTGGTTCAGCTGGTTTTTCTGGAACAGGTAATGGTGGTAAAGGAGCTGGAGCCACATTTTTACCAGCAAATAGTGTGCTACTTAATGCAGTAGCAGCGATTAATGAAAAAAATACCTTTTTCATGATTAAACCTTTCCTTGTTTATATTTAATTATGTTATAATTAATAGTGTCTTTTAGCCAAGGCTTTAGACACAACTCCTTTTTTATAAACCCTTCCCTGGGATAAATGTGAGAAGTTGTCGCCAAACTAGACTTCTCACATTTTTTAATATGGGAATACCATATTGTATAATATTAAACTTTTATTAAAGCTTAAAGTAGCTCAAAATAGATAAAATAATTATAAAAGTTACAAAATAGTTTATCGTTAATTAAATACAAATAAATTTTAAAGAAGTATAAGGGCAATACCGACTGAAATAAGCTCTATTTCATTGCTAAAAGCTGAATGCGAAAAGCACAAAGCTTTTTTCGGAACCTCGAACTTACTCATTGACCTTACGCACTTATAGGATAAAATTGGTTATTAGTATATTGGTTGATTTGTTGACTGGTAAGTAGTAACCTAAAATTAAAATGTAATATCAAAGGCTATAGAGGTGTGAAGGGGGGATAGAGATAGTAAACCGATAATATGTTGTTACTCTCTCTACACCTCCTCTCCTATACCCCCTACACTTCTTTGAGATTTATTTGTGTTTAATTTTTACTAGCTACTTATAAGTATGCCTAGGTATGCTTATAATGCATAAGGTCAGTATTTAACTTAAAAGTTCCAAGAAAAAGCTTTGTGCTTTTTGCCTTAAGCTTTAAGCAATTAAATTAAGTTTTATTTGATTCATATTGTGGGAGAAAAGTAATTTCTATAGTCTTTAGCTATTGCTTTATCTATTCATACAAACTACCCCTTATAGAAAATTTGATATAATCATATGATTTTTAAAAATAAGGAAATAATATGCTACTATTTACTCCTGGTCCAACACCAGTTCCAGAAGCTGTTAGGGTTGCTATGTCTGCTCCTACACTTCATCATAGAACGCCTGAATTTGAGGCTATATTTAAAGAGGCTAGAGGCTCTTTGTTAAATCTATTTGGTATGGAAGAGGCTATAATGTTAGCAAGTTCTGGTACAGGTGCTATGGAGGCTTCTATTGTCAATCTATCTAAGGGTAAAACTTTAACCATAAATGCAGGTAAATTTGGTGAGAGATTTGGAAAGATTGTAAAGGCTTATAATAAAGAGTTGGTAGAGTTAAAATATGAGTGGAATACTCCAGCTAGTGTAGATGATGTTTTAAGAACATTAAATAGCCATAAAGATATAGATTCTATTGCAATTCAAATATGTGAGAGTGCAGGTGGTTTAAGACATCCAGTAGAAGAGATTGCAAAAGCTGTTAAAGAGTTTAATAAAGATATTATTGTAATTGCAGATGGAATTACTGCTGTTGGTGTCGAAAAGTTAGATGTTTCTAATATCGATGCATTAATTGCAGGTAGTCAAAAAGCACTCATGTTACCACCAGGACTTGCGATGATTGGTTTAAGTTCTGCAGCAATTGATAGAATTGGAAATGGTAGTGGATACTATTTAAATTTAGCTAGTGAACTTGCAAAACAGAAAAAAAATACAACTGCCTATACAGCTGCAACTACTCTAATTATAGGTTTAAATAAGATATTTGAGCTAATAGAAGAGCAGGGTGGATTAGATAGATTATATAGTGTTACAAAAGTTAGGTCTAAAGCGATGTTAAAAGCTTTAGAAGCAATCGGCTTAAAGATATATCCAAACTCTCCAGCACTTGCAATGGCTACAGTTATAGATGAAGATAGTGAAGCAATAAGAAGCCTTTTAAAGAGTAAATATGGTGTAAATGTGGCAGGTGGGCAAGACCACTTAAAGGGTAAAATTTTTAGAGTTAATAATATGGGTTTAATTAATACAAGCGATATGTTATGGGTTATAGATTCAATAGAGAGTGCATTAGCAGAGCTTGGGAGATTAGAGTATAGTGGTATTGGAGCTAGAGTATTTAGCCAAGAGTTTAAATTGGAGTTAAAATGATATTAGAACACGAAATACCAAGTGGTAGCAAATTATACTTTGGTAAGAGTGCGAAGTTAAAAAGAGAGATAGAGAATAAGAGTGCTAAAATGCTAGAGAGTTTTGGATTTAGCGAAATATCTACACCACTATTTTCTTATCATCAGCAAGAGGGTTTTATAGATAGTAAAGTTTTAGTGAGAATTAACGATACACAAAATCACGAAGTAAGTTTAAGAGCAGACTCTACTGTAGATGTTGTAAGAATTGCAACAAACAGACTCTCACGAAGTGAAGATATAAAAAAATGGTTCTATATTCAACCAATATTTTCATTTCCTACAAATGAACACCATCAAATAGGTGCAGAGATTTTAGATGGAACTTTAAGTCAAGTAGCAAATATCTCTTTGAAACTTTTAGATGAGATAGGTTTAGATTTTAAATTACAATTAGCAAATATGGCTATAGCAAATCTACTTATATCTAATTATGGAGTAGATTTAGACGATATAAAGAGTGTAAAATTAGATAAGTTATTAAAGTATAATCTGAAGTGGATTAAATCATTAGTAAATATTAGTAAGGTAGAAGATTTAAAGGATTTATCGATATATCCAGAAGATATTGCTCAAGAGTTAAAGAGTATGTTAAGTGTTGCTAAAGAGATAGAATCATCTAAGATAATAGTATCACCACTATACTATGCACCTATGCACTATTATAATTCTCTACTATTTAGAGCATTTAATGGGCAGGATTTATACTTAACAGGTGGAGTTTATAATATAAAAGGTGTTAATGGTGCTGGTTTTGCAATATATACAGATGCTATTATCGCTAAAAAGATGCAAAGGGATTAAATGAATAGAGCTGATTTAATAGTTGGATTACAATGGGGAGATGAAGGAAAAGGTAAAATAGTAGATAACTTAGCACAAAAGTATGATTTTGTTTGTCGTTTTGCAGGTGGGCATAATGCTGGGCATACAATTGTAACAGAGGGTAAAAAGTATGCACTGCATTTAGTGCCATCTGGTGTTTTAAATAAAGATGCTATTAATATTGTTGGTAATGGTGTAGTTCTTGCACCTGAAAATTTTATTAAAGAGTTAGAGCAGTTTGATGATATTAGTGGAAGATTGTATATATCAGATAAAGCTCATCTTTTGTTACCATACCACGCCTTAATTGATCAAGCTAAAGAGAGATTAAAGGGTGATAGCGCTATTGGAACAACAGGTAAAGGTATTGGCCCAGCTTATGGAGATAAGATAACAAGAGTTGGGCATAGAGTAGGAGAACTTTTAAATCCTACAAAATTAACTGCTGATATTATGAGATATTTTAAGATAAATAGACCAATTTTTGATGCTATGGGTGTAGAAGTTCCAAATGAAAAAGATCTTTTATCAGATTTAATTAGTTATAAAGAGGTTTTAGGTGAATTTATAGTAGATACTACTTTAATGGTTTGGGATGCACTTGATAGTGGTAAGAAGATTCTATTAGAAGGTGCTCAAGGAACTATGCTAGATATTGACCATGGAACTTATCCCTTTGTTACAAGCTCAACTACAATTAGTGCAGGAGCATGTAGTGGACTTGGTATTGCACCACAAACTATTGGTGAAGTTATAGGTATTGCAAAAGCTTACTGCACAAGAGTTGGTAATGGACCTTTTCCTAGTGAAGATTTTGGAAAAGAGAGTGAGTATTTAAGAGAAAAAGGGCATGAGTTTGGCACAACAACAGGGCGTCCTAGAAGATGTGGTTGGTTTGATGCAGTTGCAATGAAACATGCAGTAAGACTTAATGGTGTTAGTAATATTGCACTAATGAAACTTGATGTTTTAGATGGCTTAGATACTATTAAAGTTTGTGTTGGCTATGAGATAGATGGAAAAGTTATAGATTATGTTCCATATACACTAGATGGAGCTAAACCAGTTTATAAAGAGTATAAAGGTTGGGAAAGAACTGAAGGTATTAGAGAGTTTGAAAAACTTCCACAAGAGGCAAAAGATTATATTTTAGAATTAGAAGAGCTTTGTGGCGCAAAAATTGGTATAATATCAACATCACCAGATAGAGAAGATACAATAATTAAAAATTAAAGGGTTAAAAATGAGATTAAAGCCAAATCAAAGCCGTTTAGTAGCAGGTAAAATCGCTATAGATTTAGTAAATGCCCCTTTTGTTACAATTTTAAAAGGAAAAGATGCAGTCGTAGAAGCTGTTGATAAAATTATTCAAAATAGCCTAAAAGTTGAAAATGCATTAGATACTAAGGTTAAAGAGTTAATAGATGAAAACTATGACGAAATAGAGATTCAACAAGTTGATGAGAGACAACTATTTTTTATGATTAAAAAACGCTTAGCACCTGAGTTTGGTGTAATTATGAATTATGACGATAGATATAATGACCTTTCTCATAAAATTTTAGATGAATTATATGAAGAGTATTTAATAGAGTATGATGTAAATGATAATCAAGTTAAGAATGTAATTTTTAAGGCATTTAAAGATTATATAAGAGCTTATGAAGAGATAGATGATATTGTATATGAAAAGATAAGAAAGATGCGCGATAAAGATTTAATTCCAGGTAGTGAGAAGTATGAATTAACTTATGATAAGTTACTTAAAGATGAGTTAATGAGAAGAGGAATGCTTTAGTTGGTTTCTAGTTTTTGGTGAAGGGAGAATAATATATGAGTAAAGTTTGGTTATATTTTGCAAATGGCTTATTTTTGGAAGCAAAGAGTTT
>CAYMGA010000065.1:0-6313 GCA_964389865.1 uncultured Nitratifractor sp. | reverse complement strand
TCCTATTTAGTTACAACCATCCTGAGTAGATATTATATTATGAATTCAATAGTAAAACCATTGAACTCTGACCTTTCCCATAGGAGAAGGTTTTTTTTGCTTGAATAAAGAAAATTTTATATATATTTTAGAAAAAAGTGCTCTATTTTTTCAGTGTATTGTCATTTTATTTGTGTATAATTAGGTGATGTTTAATAAAAAAAGTTTATATATATTAATTTTATTGTTATTACTATCTTCTTGTAAAGATAATAAAAAAGTAGTAGTTATATATACTTCAGTAGATCAGGTTTATTCATCTAAAATATTTAAAGATTTTGAGAATAAAACAGGAATAAAAGTTTTAGCTGTTTATGATACCGAAGCAAGTAAAGCTATTGGCTTAGAGAAGAGAATTCTTATAGAGAGAGATAGACCAAAAGCTGATATTTTTTGGAATTCAGAGCCAATGAGAACTCAAAATCTTGCCAATAAAGGGTTATTCAAAAGTGTAAACTATATAGACTTGTCAAAATATAAAAGTAATAACTATTATGATCCAGCACATAGATGGTTTGGTATTGGTGAGAGATCAAGGGTAATTATCATAAATAAAAACTTAGTCAAACAAAACTCAAAGAGGTTAGATGATATTTTGGTGCCTAAATATAAAAGAAAAATTGCTATTTCTAATCCTTATATTGGCACAGCTTCTACTCATTTTGCGGCGCTATACTGTAAATACGGAAAAGATAAATTTGAAAAATTAATAAAAAAATTAGAAAATTTAGATATAGAGTTTTTATCAGGCAATTCAGTTGTTAAAGATGCTGTAGCAGATGGTAAGTATTATATTGGTATAGTAGATAGCGATGATGCAAAAAGTGCCATAAGAGCTGGTTTACCAGTTAGAACTATATATTATAATCAAAATAGTGATGGTGTATTTAAAATATTTGGAACAGTAGCAATATTAAAAAAAGCTCCTCATTCAAAAGAGGCTAAAAAATTTTTGCTATATCTTTTATCCAAAAATACAGAAAGAAAATTAATTAAAATTGGAGCTGTTAATTTTTCTGTATTTAAAGATATTAATAACTCAGATAATATAAAAGGCTGGACACTAAACCCTAAAGATTTAGATGTATGTTTTAAAAATAGTATTAAGTTATTAAAAACAATATATTAGAATAAAATTTGGTTAGATGATGTATAAAAAAATTTTGTATTTGCTTGTAGTGTTAATGTTTATGCCAATATTTATATATCTATATAATATTTTTTTAAGTTTTGCAGGATTTAAATTTAATATTGAGCTTTTTTATTCTAAAACTATAATAAACTCTCTTACTTTATCAATATTTGGTGCTTTAACCTCTTTATTATTAGGTTTAATTAATCTTTTCATTTTTTATATTATAAAAAAAAATTACAATAGATATCTATTTGTAGCTCTTCTTTTTTCTCTATTTATAATTGAACCAGTTATTTTACTATCTGCATTAAATAACATAGCTATATTCAAGCAATTAAGCCCATTTACTCAAACTATAATAATAGAAACTCTACATCTATTTCCACTTAACGCAATAGTTTTAATCTATATATTTAATATTATAAATTTAAACTCGGTTATATTAGCAATAAGTTTATCTTCTTTATTTTCAACTATTAGATATATTTTACTACCTCAAATTAAATATAAACTACTACTATTATATATTTTTACTTTTATATTAATATTTACCTCTCAAGATGTGGCATCTATTTTAGGGTATAGAACATATGCAGAAGAGCTATTAACCCAAATAACTCTACTTAATAATCTTAAAGATATTATAGCATCTACAATACCCCTAGCTATATTTATATTGCTTTTTTTTATTATCAGTAAATATATCTTTACAGAAGATTTTTTTTATGCAAAAAGAGCAATTAAAAGTTATATTCTTGTAAAATGTTTATATTGTAACTATATCAAATACACAATAATCTCTCTCCTGTTTATATATCTAACTTTTTTATTTATAACATTTTTTGGAAAAATAGACTCCTCAAATATATACAATCTTGCTATGGATAATATAGATATAACTAAACAAACTTTTTTATTATCAATATTTGTATCGTTTTTAACAATTATAGTATCGTTAATAGCAAATTATCTATTAATTAAGCACAGAGTCTTAAGAACATTTTTATATATATTGATAATCTTTTATCTACTTATACCTCATTCTGTTGTGGCAATGATACTAATAAAGATATTTAATTATATAAATATATCAAATATTGATTTCTTTATATATCTCTTGGGATATATATTTGTTCTATTTCCTATTGCTAATATTTTATTAATAATCTTAAATATAAATTTATTTAAGGATGATTTTTTATATTTTATGGATACGAGTTTATTTAATAGAGTTAGATATATATATTTACCTAAATATAAAAAAGAGTCTATTATTATATTAGCTATACTTACCCTTTTTGCTATAAACGAACTTGATATTTCAATTTTATTGATACCACCTGGATTTGAAACAACTATTATAAAAATATATAATCTACTACATTATGGAGATATATCAACCGTATATTTTCTCTCTTTTATACAACTTGTATATATTATGTTAATACTTTTATTAGTAGCTAAAATATGGAGAAGAGAAGATGATTAAAGTAGATTTATGTAGAGTTTATAAAAATAAAGATTTTTATTTAGATATATCTAATATAAATTTTAAAGAGGGTCATAGTTATTTTATTATTGGTTCATCAGGTAGTGGTAAGACAACTTTTATAAAAACTATATTAGGATTAGAAAAGAGTAAAAAAGAGGTAGATATTTATAGAGTAATAGATAATGTTTCATATAAGTTAGAAAATAAAAAGTATAAAGAAGGATTAATTTATTTTTCTCAAGAGCTAAATTTATGGGAGCATTTAAGTGTAGTTGAGCATATTAATTTTACTATTACAGCAGGTAAAAGTATAAAAGATATAGATGAAAGTTTTTACTATTTAGAGTTGGTAAACTTAAAAGATAAAGCAAAAATTAAACCAAAATATCTATCTCAAGGAGAAAAACAGCGCTTAGCACTTGCTAGAGCATTATCTGCAAAACCTAAATTTCTATTTTTAGATGAACCATTTGCTAATATTGATATTGTTCAAGCCAATAGATTTATGTATATTATTAAAGATGAACAAAAACGCAATAACTTTTCACTTGTCAAAGTGACACATAACTTCATAGGTATAGATAATTTAGATAATATTATAATAGTATTAGAAAATGGAAAGGTTACATTTAAAGGAAGCTATAAAGATATGATAAAAGATAATCAAACAGAGTGGATTGAAGAGTGGAAAAGGCTTATGCAGTGAAACAGATATTTATTTTAAATATTTTTATATCTATTTTATATTCTCATCAATGGCAAATTCACTATCCATATGAACCAGATACAATATTGACAGCTTGGTTAATTAAAAAAAATGTAGATAAAAATGCAAAATTTACAGGATATGATAGAAATATAACATTAAATTCTAAATACTCTATCAATTCAAAAAATTCAAAATTTAGAAGAAATGGTCGTTTTACAGCATATGAAGTAGCAAAACGATTTTATAATATATCTAATAGTTGCAGTAATAAATATGTAAATATTATTAAAATATTAGAGTTAATGCCTTGGAAAAAAGAGGAGTTTTACAATGTTGTTAAATTTGAAAACGGAGTAAAGCCTTTAATTCCACAAGGTAGAGGTGATTTAAATTTAACAAAACTATTTTTATTTATAGATAAATATTGTAAGGAGCTTAAGTGAGATTGGTAATATTTTATATTTTTATTACAATTCCAATATTTGCACAAAAATTTAATATATCATTTATTGCATATATAGATAATAGCTGGAAAATTGTTGTATGCGATGATAATTTCAAATGCACAACAAAATCAACACTGCAAGAGCCAAGAACATATGACTATAATTTTAATGATAATAGCTTAATATATATCGGTTCTGACAAGAATTTACGATTTGTAAAAGATAATAATGAGACAGTTTTAATAAAGGTTGATAAAAATGCTTATACACAACCTTCGTTTATAGATAATAATAACATAATATTGGTAGAATTAATAAATAGAAATAGCAAAAAAACAAGAATTATTAAATTAAATTTAAGTAGCAAAAAAATAACTTTTTTACATACTCAAAACGCTACCTCTCTTGATCCATATTTAAATAAAGATAAGTTATATTATGCAAATGTATCTTGTGTAGAGGGTTGCGGAAAAATTATTCAAGAGATCTGGAATAAAGATCTTATAACTAATATATCAAATCAATTAACACTAAAAAATAGCATATCTTATCAACCAGTAGCCACATTAGATAATAAATTTATATACTTTTCATCTATGGATAGAGATGGTTATCATATATGGAGATATAGCAATAAATTAAAAGATATAAAACAGATAACATTTGGAGATGTTATTGATCAATTTCCAGCTATTTATAAAGGAAATATAATGTTTATACGAGAGATAAAAGATAGTTATAAACTTTTATATTACAAGGATGGTAAATTAATAAAAATACCTTTACCAAAAAAGTATCAAAAAATTAGAAATTTAAAGGTGTCAAAATGAAAAAAATAATCTTCTTAATTTGCATTAGCGGTATCTTGTTTGGTAATGCATTAATTGAAATTTTACCATATAAAACAAATGAGTTTTCTCCTAAACTGGGTCAAAAATTTAAGATAAAATATAAATTATCTCAAGATTCAAATGTTACTTTTAATATATTTACTCCAGATAATAATCTTATTAGAATTATAAAAAAAGAGTCAAAAAAAGGCACTAATAGTGTTGTGTGGGATGGAAAAGATAGAGATGGAATAGTAGTCCCTAATGAAGCGTATAGTTTAAAAGTTGTTATAAAAAGTTCTGATAAAAATCAAACATTAGATTATAGGCTAACTGGTGGAGAAATTTTAAAAAAATTACATACAAAAGTTGATAAAAGAGGAAATGTAATCTTTAAATTACCAAAACCTGCAAGAGTTTTAGTAAGAGCAGGTATAGAAAATGGTCCAATGCTTAGAGTTATATCTAATTGGGAGCCAAAAAATAGAGGAATAGTTAAGATTAAATGGAATATGTTAGATAAAGATAATTTAATTGATATTTCAAAACTTGATTTTGGTGTTACAGTTAGCGCATATGCCCTACCTGAACGAACAATTATAACAACAAATAATAACTCAACAAATTATTATGAATATTTTACAAAAAATAAATTTAAATGTAATTTACCAAAAAAATACAAACTCAAAAAGAGTAATATAGCTATAAGTAAACACTTTTTTAAGTGCAGAGTAGATGATAAAGACCCTAAAATATATCTAAAATTTCCAAAAGAGTTTGAAAAAAATAGAGAAATTATATTAACAAACGATAAACCACTTAATGTAAAAGTATTAATGGACAAAGAGGATGAAGAGAGATTTAATAAGTCAAAATATGAAGTAACATTTTTTATTGATAATGAGTTTGCATCAGAAGAGGAGTTAGGGTTTATGCCTATATCTTGGAGGTTTGTTCCAAATGGATTAAAAAAAGGCAAACATATTTTAACAGTAAATATTTCTAGTTTCACTGGGCAAGTAGGGTTATCAAGTGCTATCTTTGAAATTAAATAACATAAATAATTACCACTTGAAAACCAACAAGAGTCCATATATAAGGGTTTTGACATCATATTTATACTATAGTATCAACAGATAAAGATTTAAATTTAGTCAAATACTTGAACAAAATAATTAGAAAATATATCCCCTAAATCTAATAATTATATTTCACTCTCTTTTATTTAATATATCAAGTATAAAATTAATTACATTTACAAATAAAATAAAGAGTTTTAAATAGTAATACTACAAAAATAATAGAATGGAAAACTGATATGATTGATGGTTAAATTACTTTGAGTTAAAAATATTTTAGATAATGAGGTAGCTAAGCAGTGGGGACAAAGTCAATATTTATAATATTTTTATGGATTCAATAAATTCCAAATTGTTTAGCTTTGTCATCCTACTAGGTTGCTATATTTTAGAAAGAGAATTAGGAAAAGAAGGTATGTAAGTTATTTTTAGTGTAAGTATAGACTTGGTTCAAGAGAAAGAGGCGATTGTTGATACGGCAACTAAATATATGACAATATGAAATATTATTTTAAATTTATAGTTTTAAGTATTATAATATAATAATTAGACTTGGGTAATCTATTTATTTGCTATATAATCT
>CAYMGA010000064.1:0-6327 GCA_964389865.1 uncultured Nitratifractor sp. | reverse complement strand
TTTTATATAATACTTACAAAATCATTTTGGAAAAAGTTTTGAGACTATTTATTTAAATATCTCTCCAAAATTATTTTAGCGGCCATTGAGTCTATTCTTCCATCTCTTTTTTGTTTTATGTTTCCTTTTAACATCTCTTTGGCTTCAAAGCTAGAGTAGGATTCATCTAT
Organism: uncultured Nitratifractor sp.; assembly: GCA_964389865.1. Classification (GTDB taxonomy): domain Bacteria; phylum Campylobacterota; class Campylobacteria; order Campylobacterales; family Sulfurovaceae; genus JAADEQ01. The sequence continues at coordinate 6,157 of CAYMGA010000064.1, read as the reverse complement.
GTAGCTTACTTCTATATTTTCTATATCTAAAAGAGATACAAAATGTTTTATTCTTCTCTCCATTTCATCTTGATTATCAAAACCTTTTGGTAAACCAACTACTAATTGTTCTATACCCCACTCTTTTAAAAGATTTGAAATATCTCTTGCTGCTTGATTCCTATTTTTTCGTAAAATTGCATTTTGTGGTAAGACAATAGAGTTATCAAAGCAAAAGGCTACTCCTATTCGTTTAAGTCCAACATCAATAGAAGCTAATTTCATTTTAAATTACTCTTTAAATTATTAATTCTACTATTTGCATTTTTAATTCTTTGTTCAGATACCCTACCCTCTTTTAGGAGTTCTCTAACTAATTTAATTAATCTCTCTATTTGTATATTATCTCTTGGTGATAATTGATTAGCAAATAAAATTAAATCATCTCCTGCATTTATGGCTAACTCTAACTGTTTCTTTAAAGAGTAGTGTTGCTTTATAGCACCCATTTGCATATCATCAGTTACTACTACACCTTTATAACCAATTTCTCCTCTAAGTTTGTTAGTAACTACCTCTTTTGATAATGATGCTGGATATTTACTATCTAATTTTCTATTAAAAATATGTGCAACCATAACGGCATCTGTAGTATCTTTGAGTGCTTGATATGGAGTTAGTTCTATATCTTTCCACTTATCTGTGACATCTACAAATCCTTTATGAGTATCGCCTAATGAAGAGCCATGCCCAGGAAAGTGCTTAAGAGTTGCTTTAACTCCATATTTATGCATAGAGTCTATAAAAACTTTATCGTATTTAATTACCTTTTTTGGGTCTGCTCCATAGCTTCTGCCATATTTATATATAACTTTGTTATTTTTATTTAGAGCCAAATCAGCAACTGGAGCGAAGTTTAAATTTATACCTAAACTGCTTAACTCTTTTCCCATTAAAGAGTAAACTTTTTTTGCGTATTCTAAGCCTTTTTTTGTAACAAAAGAGGCTGTTGGATACTTATATTTAAATTTAATCCTTTGCACTAATCCACCCTCTTGGTCTATTGCTATAATAGGTTTAGTGCCACAACTCTTTAATTCATTAGTAAGAGTTTTTAAACTTTCAGGTGAGCTAAAGTTTTTAACACCTTTACCTACTGGGCTTCTTTTAAATAAAATAACACCACCTAAACCTTTATTACAAATATCATTATGAATTTTAGTGCCTTCTTTGGCAGAAGTCCCATAAAAACCTAAAATAAACATATTTGCAATCTCTTTATCACTTACACTACCAAATAAAGATAGAGAAAGTACTATTGTTAAAAAAGTAAATTTTTTCATAATTATCCATTTTTTTAAAGTTAAAGCAAGATTATACCATAATTTCTTACTCATTGAATACACACTAAAGTGCTATTATGTTATAATTATATCAAAAAAAGGATTTAAATGTTAAGAAGATTACTATTAACAGTAACTATTTTAATATCTACAATTTTTGCTAGTAATATAGTTGAAGCACCAGATAATTTTAAATTGAAAACTATTGATGGTTCTACTATAGAGGCTACAGGTAAAAAAAGTGGCTTAGATATACCTGAAGCAAAAGGTCAAATTGTTTTAATAGAGTTTTGGGGAACACACTGCCCTCCTTGTCTATTTTCTATACCTCACTATATTGATTTAACAAAAGAGTATAAAGGTAAAGTTAAAATGTATGCTATAGAGGTTCAAGGCACACCTAAAGAGAGCTTAAAAAAGTTTGTAAAAGCTAAAGGTATTAATTATAGTATATTTACACAATCTGAAAATAGAGATTTTGTAAACTATTTAGCTTATCGTTCTGGTTGGAGAGGTGCAATACCATTTTTGATGATATTTGATAAAGATGGAAACTTTATAACAAGAAAGAGAGGTATGGTTTCAGAAGAGTATATTAAACAAATTATCAATTATCTTTTAAATCCACCTAAAAAAACTCTAAACAAAAGCAGTGAACAAAATAGAACTAAAGAGCAAAATATAACTAAAAAAGATGCAAATAGTAGTAGCTCAAAGTAAGCTTACTACTCCATTTTCAATTTTAATTAATCCCTCTAATTCAGCTTCGTAAATTTTATCTCCATACTTTAAGAGTGCTTCTTGTAGTGTTGGAGAGCTCTCTAAAAAGAGAGTAAAATCATCTTTATTCTCTTTAATAACTCCAAAGTTATTTGCAAACTCTTCTATATCATAAATTGGTGTAGCTCTATTCTCTTTTAAAAGATTATTTGTTCCTAAACTCTCATTTAATCTATGAGGTAAAACAAATATTGGTTTATTCATTTTAAGTGCAAACTCTACACTTCTTAAACTTCCACTCTTTAAATCTGCTTCGGTTACAATTAAACAATCTCCTAATGCTACTACAAGCTCGTTTCTTGCTACAAAACTCCATTTAGTTGCCCGAAATCCCTCTTTAAAAAAGCTTAAAGCTAAGCCACTATTTTCTATCTGCTCTATTAAATTTTTATTTACTGCAGGATAGCGAATATTTAAACCATTTGCCATTACTGCAATAGTATTACTAAATCCAGCTCCTAAATGTGCTAAAGAATCTACACCCATTGCTGCGCCACTTACAACTACAACTCCTCTTTTAGCTAAAGCTTTAGCTAACTTATATGTAAAATCTTTTGTATAATTACTAGGTCTTCTTGTGCCTACAATTGATACTTTAACTCTATCTAAAAGCCCTAAATTTCCAATATAAAAAAGCTCTTTAGGCTCTTTTTTCATACTCTTTAGAGCATCAATTTTTATATCTACTATTTTTATCATAACTCATCTATATATATAACATTTATATTTTTAAGATATTTCTCACTAAGTTTTAAAGCCTTAAAAGTTTGATGATGTGGATGTCCTATAATTACTGCATATCCTCTTTTTTTAGCAAGTTTTATAGCAAATTTTATCTTTTTTATAATAGCATTCGTATCTATTTTATTATCTATAAATAGATCATTCTTATAATATTTTTGTTTAAACTCTTTTGCTAATTTTGGAAATACAGTTTTTTGAGTTGTTCTACTATCAACAAATTTTATACCATTTTTTAAAAGATAAGAGTATAACTCTTTAGACTTTTTATAATTTTTTGTAAATACACTACCAGTATGGTTATTTATATATTTTACATTAGGAAAAAGCTTTTTTATCTCTAAAACTCTATTTTTTATTTTTATTTTCGAATCTGTAATAAATAGAGTTTTATGCATACGATTCATTGCCCTGCTATCTGATTGTAATGGCAAATGAACCATAAAATGCTTTAAACCCTTTGCTAATTTATTACTATGCATATTCATTTTACTTGGTGGAAAGATAGATGGAGTAACTTTAAATGGTAAAGATTTTATATAATTTAATTGATATTTATGTGAAATATCATCTATAATTATTACTAATTTTGGTTTAATGCTTTTATTCATTACTTTTTTAACTCTTTTTTTTACTATCTTTTTATCTTTTATCGTCTGTTTAATATTTTTTTTAACTTGCTTACTCTTTTTTAAATTTTTATTTTTAACTATTATCTTTTTTTTAACTACTTTTTTAACTCTCTTTTTTTTTATAATTACACTTTTCTTATGAATAGTTAGTGGCTTTTTAGGTACAATTGTTTCTGTTTGAGAGTAGTTGAATTCGCTAATTACTTCTATATTTGCAGAGAAAAGATAGCTCATAAATAGTAGTATTAATAATAAATTTTTCAATAATTACCTTTTTACCCACGTAGATTTTTGGGTATAATTCTATCTAAAAAGGTATTAAATGGAAGATAAAAAAACTTTACTAAATGAGATAAAAGAGTTATGGAGTAGCCAAAGCATAAAAGATTTTGATATAGCACCAGAGCTTTTAGAGTATTTAGATATTGAAGATTTAAAAAAACTAAAAGAGAAAATTTTAGAATCTATGGTTAAATTAAGTAAAGAGCAAAAAGAGTGGCTATTTAAGTTTAGAAAAAATTAAATACCCTTTTTATCTTTTAAATACTCTTCTGCATCATAACACTTAATACCTAATCTCTTTGCCTCTTGTGCCATAATACCCATTCCTTTTGTAGATATTAACTCTTTATCTTTATTATATATTTTGCTACTACATACCCCACAACTAGGGCTTCTATCTTTACCAATGAATAGTTCTATATTACTATTTGCATCAAAAAAAGCTTTTGCATACTCTTGTATTGGTGGTGTTAAATCTGCACCTGTTAAGTTAGATATAACTTTAGTTGTTCCGTTCTTTTCTATTATATCCATTGTCGGTCTTGGTGTTCCATAACAAAAATCTTCTGGACAAAATGGTATAAGATCATAACACTCTAAAAGCCCTAGAAGTTTTGGGTCATAGTTATCACTACCATCATAGCGACATTTATTGCCAAGCAGACAAGCAGAAATTGCAACCTTTTTCATTAAAAAATAACCACCGATTTAATCTCTGTAAACTCTTCGAGTGCAAACTTTGGTCCCTCTTTTCCAATACCAGATAGTTTAATTCCACCATATGGTTGAATATCAAACCTTACTGTTGGAATATCGTTAATTACTACTCCTCCAGCTTCGGCATCATCTATAAAAGATTTAGCATTTTTTAAAGAGTTTGTAAATATACTATATTGCAAACCATAAGGAGAGCCATTTATTTTATCTAATGCTTCTTGATAATTATCTACTTTTACAAGTGATACAATTGGTGCAAATACCTCTTCGCAAATTATCTTCATATCATCAGTAACATCAATCATTACAGTTGGTGGGAATATTCCATCTATCTCTTTGCCACCATATAAAAGTTTTGCCCCTTCATCTATTGCACTTGCTACCCAACTTGCAGCTCTTAGTTTTGCATCTTCATTTATTAGTGGTCCCATAAATGTATCTTCTTCGTAAGGAGAGCCAACTTTAAGTTTTTTTGCTTCATTCGCCATAGCATTAGCAAACTCATCATAAATATCTTTATGAACATATATTCTTTGTAGAGATATACAAACTTGTCCACTATTATAAAATGAACCAAAAGCACACTTTGAGGCTGCTTCTTCAATATTAGCACTATTATCTATAAAAGTCGCGGCATTACCACCAAGCTCTAAACTCACCTTTTTAATACCTGCATTTTTCATAATAATAGCACCAACTTGAGCCGAACCTGTAAAGCTTACAACTCTAGGTATTGGGTTACTAACTAACTCTCCACCTATATCTGCATCACCATATACTAAGCTAATTGCATCTTTAATGGCATATTTACTATTTATAAATAACTCTACTAACTTACTAGCACAAAGTGGTGCTTCTGGTGTTGGTTTAATAACAACTGCATTTCCTGCTCCAATTGCAGGGGCAAGTTTATGAGCAATTAAATTTAAAGGGAAATTAAAAGGTGTAATTAAAGATGCAACTCCAACAGGAACTCTTTTGTAATAAGCTAGGGCTTCTTTTCCACTTGGCATTGCATCTGTTGCTATCGTTTGACCATGTAAATTAATTAACTCTTTTGCAGTCAATTCAATTGTTTCTGCACATCTTTGCACCTCTATCTTTGCAAATTTAAGAGGTTTTGCTACTTCATCTACAATAAGTTTTGCAAACTCATCTTCTAACTCTCTTAAACTAGATGCAACATCTTCTAGCCATTTAATTCTTTGGTGTAGTGGAGTTTTTTTGCACTCTTTTGATGCCCTATTTGCAACTTTTAATGCTCTTTTAGCATCATCTACACTACACTTTGGATATTTAGAGACAACCTCTTTAGTATATGGATTTTTTATCTCAATTAATTCATCTTTCTCTTCTATACTAGAACCAATAAAAACTTTTGCAATTGTAACTTTCTCTTTACTATCAAAAATACCAAACACTAATTATCCTTTTATTTAGAGCACTTATCACTGTCGCAATAGCTCTTTTTTAATATGAATTTATAGATAAAATCTTTTATAATTAGTATTATACACCAAAGCCATAAAATATCCAAGATAATATTTCTTTGGTAGTCTAATTGAAAGTAAAGAATTGGTAATCCAATTGCAATAAACCACTTAACATAGTAAAAAAATAGGATTGCTGCACCATATAGGTCTTTTAAAACTTTTAGCAAATTAAAGTCCACCTAAGGCTTTT
>CAYMGA010000063.1:175-6490 GCA_964389865.1 uncultured Nitratifractor sp. | reverse complement strand
CAAAGGAGTATAGGGGTAGAGGAGAAGAGGTGTATAGAGAGTAATATCATATTATTAATTTTTATCTCTACTCCTTCACACCTCTACACCTATACCCCTTTATAAGCACTTAATTAGTATAATTGCACAAAAAAAGGAAAAAAATGGAAAATTTACCAGCATGTCCAAAGTGTGGCAGTGAATATACTTATGCAGATGGAGATTTAATTATTTGTCCAGAGTGTGCTTATGAGTGGAATCCAAATGTTGAAGATGAAGATAAATTAGTTGTAAAAGATGCTTATGGAAATATCTTAAGTGATGGTGACGATGTTACAGTTATTAAAGATTTAAAGGTTAAAGGTAGCTCAAATGGTATTAAAGTTGGAACTAAGATTAAGTCTATTCGTCTTGTAGAAGGAAATGATGGACACAATATCGACTGCAAAGTTCCAGGAGTTGGTGCAATTAAATTAAAGCAAGAGTTCGTTAAAAAAGCTTAAAATTTGATAAAAATAGTTCACTTTTCTGATACCCATTTGGGTTTTAGTGATTTAGATGTTATAAATCAAGATGGTATAAATAGTAGAGAAGCAGACTTTTATAAAGCTTTTAGCGATGTAATAGATGCAATTATTAAGATTAAACCAAACTATATTATTCATACAGGAGACCTATTTCATAGGGCGTCTCCTAGTAATAGAGCAATTACTTTTGCACTAAAAGAGTTTAAAAGATTAGAGCATCTTAAAATTCCTCTAATTATAATAGCAGGTAACCACTCCACTCCAAAGACTCACTCCTCATCACCAATTTTAGAAGCACTATCTACAATTGATAATATATATCCAATATTTTTACAAAAGTATGAAGCAGTAGAGTTTGAAGATATAATATTTCACGCATTGCCACATATTAATGATGAAAGATTAATAGAGCAAGAGTTAGATAATATTGAACAAAATATATCAAACTCTAAAAAAAATATATTAATGATGCACTCTTCAGTTGGTGCATACTATCTTATGCATGAGTTTGGAGAGTGGGTTTACCCAAAAAATAGAGAATATCTTTTTGAAAAGATGGATTATGTAGCACTTGGGCATTGGCACGGTTTTGGAGCTGTTGGTAAGCACTCTAATGTATATTATAGTGGCTCAACAGAGAGAACTAGCAGTAGTGACAAAAGAGATGATAAGGGTTATGTTATTGTAGAGTTAGATAAGGAGTTAAAGGTCTCTCATCATAGAATAGATTTGCGAAAATCATTAACTTTTAATATAGATGCCTCTAATTATAAAGAGGAGTTAGAAGCTTTAGATAAAGGCGATATTAAAGGTGCTTTGGTAGAAGTTGTAATTAAAAACTTAGACTCTTCACTCTCTATAGATATAAAAAATAGTGATATTCAAGACTATTTTCAAGATGCACTATATGTTAAAGTAAAGCGAGAATTTAAGCAAAATAGTAGTGAGCTAATAGATGAAAATATAGAATCTATTTCGCTAGAGGGGCATTTTATAGCACATATTCAAGGTAGTATAAAAGATAGAGTTGAGCAAACTAGGCTAATAGATAAGACAAAAGAGTTATTTGCATATATTCAGGAGAGCGATAGTGACTCTTAATAGCTTAAATCTTATAAATTATAAAAAGTATAAAGAGTTTAGACTCGAATTTACAGATGGTTTAACTGGTATAATAGGGCGAAATGGTGCAGGAAAATCTACTATTTTTGATGCTATAATTTTTGCTCTATATGGTAATATTAGGGGTGAAAAATCAACTATTAGAAATGTAAATGCTACAACTAAAGAGCCAGTTATTGTAGAGCTTAGCTTTGAGATAGATTCCAAAGAGTATAGAGTAAAAAGAGAGTTAAGAGGTAAAAATTTAACTGCAAAAGCTGCAATTTATAGTGATAAAGAGGAGCTTTTAAGCGAGGGAGCAAAAGAGGTAAATAGATATATAACCAAATTAGTAGGTATGAGTGAAGATGCCTTTAAACATACAATTTTTGCTTCTCAAAAAGAGTTAACAGCTCTAAGTTCTCTAAAAAATGAAGATAGAAAAAAGATTATTAGAAAACTCCTTGGTTTAGAAAAAATTGATAAAATAGAGTTAGAGATTCGCAATAGATTACGAGAGTTAAAGAGTGAAATTAATGCAATGAGTAATATCTTATTAACTCAAGAAGATATTGAAAAAATTCAAAAATCTATAAGCTCTAATAGAGAACTTCAAAATAGTTTAAACAAAAAGTTAGAAAAAATCAAAATAGATTTAGAAGATAAGAGCAAAGTAATAGAAAAGTTACAAAATGATTTAAAAAATTGGCAAGAGTTAAAAGATGATTTTACAACATTAGATAATAAATTAAAGATTGCAAAAAATAGTTTAAAAAATTATATCAATAATAGAGAGCTTAAAGAGAAATCTATTAAAGAGTTAGAGAAAAAAGAGTTAATTTATAATAAAAATAGGGGTATTAAAGATGATTTTAATACTCTTTTAAAACTATTAGAAGAGCATCAACAAAATAGAGAAAAATTTTTACAAAAAGAGGGTTTAGAGAAAGAACAAGTTGTTTTAAGAGAGCAGTTTAAGAGTGCTAAAGATGAGATAAAGAGTCTAAAAGATGCCTTAACAATAGAGCCAAAATTAAAAGAGACTCAAGCACAAATAGATAAAACGCTAAAAGAAGAGAAGCAAAAGTTACAAAACCTTGAGCAACAAGAGAGAGAGTTAAGAGAGGAGTTAGCAAAATATAAAACTCTATTAGATAATAATTCTAAACAGTTAAAAAAGATTGAGCATTTAGGCAAAGAGTCTAACTGCCCAACTTGCACAAGACCACTACTTAGTGAGTATGATTTAGTTACAAAAACTCTAAAAGATAATATTAACTCTTTTAAAGATTTATCTATTGAGACCCAAAATAGATTAAATATTCATATTAAAGAGATAAAGAAGCAAAAAAACGATATATCTAAATTAGAGTATGAACTTAAAGAGATAGAATCTAACTTAAACCTTTTAAACTCTAAAAGAGATATGTTGAATAAAAAAGAGTCAGAGTTTAAATTAATAAAAGAGAAGGGATTAAGTAATAAAAATGAGTTAGATAAGTTAGCCAATTTAAACTATGATGCCAATGCCCATAAAATTGCACTAAAAAGAAAAAAAGAGCTTGAACCACAATATAAAGAGCTTATTGAACTAGAGCCTCTTATTGCTCAAATTCCAAAATTAAAAGATGAATTAGGTAATATAACTAAAGATATAGATAATACTGATATATTAATTAAAGAGTTAGAGAGTAAGTTATCTAAACATAAATATAATAAAGAGCTTCATTTAGAGAGTGAAAATAGATATAAAGAGTCAATAGAGCAAAAAGATACGCTTTTAAGTCAATTTAATAAAATAAGTTTAGAGCATAGTAAAATTAAAGGGCAGATAGATACATTACAGAGTCAATTAAATAGAGATAAAGAGCAAAGAGATGTGCTTTTGAGTAAAGAGGAAGATAGAGCAGATTATGAAAAATTAAAAGCCTTTATGGGTGAGTTTAAAAATAGAATAAATTCGCAAATATCACCAAGAATTAGCCACTTTGCAAGTGAAATGTATAGTAAAATTACAAGAGGAAAGTATCAGCATATAGAGGTTACTAATGAGTTTGACTTTTTTATATATGATGACTCTGTTCGCTACCCAATAGAGAGATTTAGTGGTGGCGAAATTGACTTAGCAAATTTGGTATTGAGAATTGCAATCTCAAAAGTATTAAGTGAACTTAACTCAAGCTCTCAAGTAGGTTTTTTAGCATTTGATGAAGTCTTTGGAAGCCAAGATGAAGAGAGAAGATTTGAAATAATGGATGCATTTCATACAATAAAAGAGCAGTATAGACAGATATTTTTAATCTCTCATGAGAGAGAAATAAAAGAGATGTTTGAGAGAGTTATTGAGCTTTAATCTTCTCTTGAATTTATCTTTTTACAATTTTTACTAATCCATTTAAGGCACTTTTTCTTACTATCTGGACCATAAACTTTAGAGTAGATAGTCAAAAAACAACTATTTTCTGGAACTACTGAACAGCCAAAATAACCTTCATTTAAACTATCTGTTAAAGCAATTGCTATATATTGTATCTTCTCTTCAACTTTAATTTTTAATTTTAATTCATCATTTAGATAAATTTCTACTTCATTATGAACTTTATCAATAATAGTTGCATGTGCAACCCATGGTATTAAATTCATTGTACAAACTTCAGAATTTGGTTTATAACTTTGTGTAATAAATAGTTGTGCTACATTTGGGTCTGTTACATAAACAATACTACCACTTGGATATTTATCTGAAATCTTTGCCTCATAGCAAGAGTTAGGAAGCTCACCAGTTACTGTTATATAAATAACACCATCTTTTCTATATGCATAAGCTTTTAAATTATACATATCTCACTCCTTTCTGTTTATTTTACTCTCTTTTAGTTTAATTAATTATAAAAGTATTTTATTAGTGTTATGTGTTAAGTGCTAAGCAAAATAACAACTTACAATACTTAACACTTAGCACTTAACTCTTAACTCTATCAAACAGCATTTTGCTGTTTGATAAGCTGTTTTAAGATTAATCTTCTCTTCTTCTAGCAAATAATCCAATTGTCGTAAGCATTAAAATAATACCTGCAATATCTAAAGCTGATGCTTTTAGACTCTTATGCTCTTGTGGATTAACTTTATAATCATCACATTCACAATAAATTCCAGTATCTAGTGTCATATCATCTTTTACTGGATTCTTAACTTCTATTATACCTTCACTATTTGCATCTGAATCTTTAGAACTACTTCCTTGTTTTGGAGTAGTTGGTAAATATGATTCAGGTATTTCAAATTTAATTTTATAATCTTTAGCTGGTTGTAAATGGCAGAATTTATATTTACCATTACTATCTGTTTTAATTGGTTTAACTTCATTGCCATGAACATCTTTAGCTATATTACCATTTGCATCAAGTAGTGTTACAGTCATATTTGTTACACCACTTCCTTCACCATCATCTTGAACCCCATTTAAGTTTTTATCATACCACATATAATCACCTAAGCAGATAGTTTTAATATAACCAGCAGCTAATACCATATTATTCTCTCCATCTTGTAATAAAATAGGCTCTGATAGACCTTCTTGTGCATCTATATCGCTATCGACAGAGTCATCTCCATTATCTTTAACTGTAACTTCGTATTGCTTATTTGGATTTGTAAATTTAACTCTATACTCAAATTTAGGTCTTAAAAGACACTCTTTAAATGTTCCATTTGAGTCTGTTATCTGCTTATTTACATCTTCTCCATATACATTTTTAATAGGTTTTGCATCTTTATCAAGAACTTGAACTTTAACTCCTTCTATACCAGGTTCATTCTCATCTTGAATACCATTACCATTTAAATCTTCCCAAACTTTATTACCAATACAAGCTGCTGGGAATACCCCTGCATCAATTGTCATATCATCTTTAGTTGTTAAATGAATAGTATCACTCATACCAGTATCTATATTTGCATTAGAATCTTTACTTGAGTCACCAACATACTGTTTAACAAATACATATCCCTTTGGTAGTGAGCTTTTTACAAACTCTACTCTATAATCGGCAGGTTCAAGTCCACAGAATTTATAATCACCACTACTATTGGTGATTGTTTCAGCAATTACTGCCCCTGAATCATCATAAAGTTTTACACTCACTCCATCTAAACCAATCTCATTATTATCTTTTATATGATTATAATTACTATCCAACCATACTTTATCACCAAGACATAGTGTACCTATATAGTGTGATAAATCTTTATCAGTAACTATTTTACCTTCTAAATCTTCAGCAGTTACTATTGCCTCATTTACATATTTTCCAGCTATTGCCTCTCCCGATTTTACACTACAATCCATACTCTCATTTATATCTAATGTTGCTTTTGGGCAAGTTACATTACCCTCTTTATCATCTTTTACTACTATATTCTTAAGTGGTTCACTCCCTCTATTTGTAACTCTATATGACCAAGTTACACTATCTCCATAATTTAATACTACTGCCTCTGCTTCTGTATCTGCATCTGCTCCATTTGTACTCTTCTCTATCTTTATACTAGGTTTAGCTTCTATCTTATAATGACTTAAATCACTATCATTTACTTTTGTTCCTGTAATATTACCTTCAGCTACTACTGTAGCATTATTCTCATAATTTACTTCTATTGCCTCTCCCGATTTTACACTACAATCCATACTCTCATTTATATCTAATGT
>CAYMGA010000063.1:0-75 GCA_964389865.1 uncultured Nitratifractor sp. | reverse complement strand
CTGCATCTGCTCCATTTGTACTCTTCTCTATCTTTATACTAGGTTTAGCTTCTATAGCTATCAGTCCTGCATCAA
>CAYMGA010000062.1:0-6570 GCA_964389865.1 uncultured Nitratifractor sp. | reverse complement strand
TTCATTTGCTATGATATTTTGTCGAACTTAGGTTAAGATTTATTTTTGGCTCTTTTTCTCTTTTTTCTTTCGTTTTAATAGTTTTAGATACTCTTTTGCTTCTATCTCTTTACCTGTAACTACTACATGTGTTGCTATGCCTCTTTTACATAACTCTTTTGTATCCATCCAGAAATCTTTGCCTAAAAGCATTTTTTCGAACTCTTCTTCGCTTAAAAAGTTTTGACCTACTATTATATCTTTAAAAAAGCCTTTTAGTTTTCTATCGGAGTGTTTTACTTTTGCTACTAAATCACCACCTTTACCAAAAGCACTACCACTATAGTTATGATACATAAAATCAGAGTATGGATAAGCAACTCTTTTATCGCACATAGAAAATAGCATAGCTCCCATACTGTAGCCATAGTTATCTAAATATGCTGTTGTTCTACCTGGAAATTTTTCTAGCATTATATTAAAAAATTGCATTCCTTCATTTACAAAGCCACCACCTGAGTTTATAATAAATTCTAATGTATCATTCTCTTTTGCATCTTTGAGTTGATTAAATACAGCGTGTAGTCCTCTTTTTAATTCAAAAAATCTACCTATATATATACGATAATTTGTATGTTTTGGTGTTATTTTATATAATTTTCTTTCTCTATCTACTAACTCTTTTTTTTCTTGAATTACTTCTGTATAAAGGGTATGTTGTTCGCTATTTAACTCTTTTTTATCAGTAGCCATTTTTGCTCCTTTTTATTGGACTAATTTATTGATTATAGCATAAGTTAGATATAATTAAAATATAAGAAAAGATTTAATAACTAGAGTTTGACTAAATATCATAACCACAGCTTTACACCGAAAGGTTTATGCTTTTGTGGAGGGTATAATTTACAATGGGCATTTAGTAGTGGTGTATTAGCTAGAAAAATAAATTAAGGAGATTTTATGGTAGAAGAGAGAATAGAGGCTATTTTAAAAGATATAAAGATGTGTTCCCCTGGTCAAGATGAGTTTTATCAAGCAGTTGAAGAGGTTTTAGATACAATTAAGCCACTATTAAAGCTTGATAATAAATATCTTGAACACAATATTTTAAAGAGGATTGTTGTCCCTGAAAGAAGTATAATTTTTCGTGTTAATTGGGTTGATGATAGTGGTAAGGTTAATACGAATTTAGGTTATAGAGTTCAATTTAATTCAGCAATTGGTCCATATAAAGGGGGATTGAGATTTCATGAAAGTGTTAATTTAGGAATTATTAAATTTTTAGGTTTTGAGCAAACTTTTAAAAATGCGTTAACTGGTTTAAGTATTGGTGGTGCAAAGGGAGGAAGTAACTTTTCGCCAAAAGGGAAAAGTGATAATGAAATTATGAGATTTTGTCAATCTTTTATGACTGAGCTTTATAAATATATAGGTAAAAATAGAGATGTTCCAGCAGGTGATATTGGGGTAGGGCAAAGAGAAATTGGCTATTTGTTTGGACAATATAAAAAGATTACTGGCGAATTTGATGGCGTATTAACTGGTAAGGGTGTAAATTGGGGTGGTTCATTTGCTAGAAAAGAGGCAACTGGCTATGGAAGTGTCTATTTTGCACAAGAGCATTTGAATGCTTATAATAAAGAGTTAGAGGGTAAAAAGTGTTGTGTATCAGGTTCTGGAAATGTAGCAATTTATACAATGAAAAAGTTATACTCTTTGGGTGCAACCCCAATTGCTTGTAGTGACTCTAAGGGGACTATATATCATAAAAAGGGTATAGATATTGCCTCTTTAATTGCAATAAAAGAGATAAATAGAGAGTCTCTTAAAAGTTATGCAAAGTTGCATCCTGATGCTAGATATATAGATGTCGCTCACTATCCAAAAGGTGGACATGCAATTTGGCATATACCTTGTGATTTAGCATTTCCTAGTGCTACACAAAATGAGTTAACTCTAATAGATGCTAAAGAACTCGTTAAAAATGGTTGTATTTTGGTAAATGAGGGAGCAAATATGCCAACAACACCAGATGCAATAGATTATCTTTTAGAAAATAAGGTTCTATTTTCTCCAGCTAAAGCTGCAAATGCAGGGGGTGTTGCAACTTCACAATTAGAGATGAGCCAAAATGCAGCAATGACACAATGGAATTTTGAAGAGGTAGATATTAAATTGCATCAAATTATGAAAAATATATTTAAAATGGCATACAATACTTCAAAAGAGTATAATTGTAATGGAAACTTAATAGTTGGAGCGAATATTGCAGGGTTTAAAAAAGTTGCATCATCTATGATAGAGCAAGGAGCTATTTAGCTTTTTTGGCTATGATATTTCGCTAAACTCAGGTTAAAAGTTTTAGGAAAAAGCTTTATGCTTTTTGCCTACAGCTTTAAGCAAAATAGGTTACTACTTACTTAACCTCTTCATTTGCACTAATTACAGTTGTTAAACCAAGTAATTTCCATCCTTGCATACCACTTCTATAATAAAATATCTTCTCTTTGGGGTAACCATGTTTTACGATATTTTTAATAAAAGTAGGACTTTGAGCACACCATATACCATTACAAAAGAGTGCTAAATCTTTAGCATTACTAAAATCAAGTTCTCCATTATCTTTAACTTTAGCACCAAAAAGTGTAAAAAGTTTTTGAATTATTTTTTTATCTTCACTTTTAGTGATTGTAAATGGAATATTTACTGCACTTGGTATTGTTTCTGCTTTATACCATTTTGGTGTTCTAGCATCGATTAAAATACCTTTATGTTTTTCAACTTTGTTTTTTATAAAATCTATTAACTCTAACTCTTCAATATTTTTAACACCTTCTACTGGTCTTATAGGTTGAACACAAAATGGAGGACATACACGAGAAGTTTTTGTAAAGTCATCTGTAAGCATATTTGCTGTATCATTAATACGATGAATTTTAACATTTGAACCTGATATTTTTACATTAATATATGGAATATCTTGTGTGATTTTAACTTGTGTAAACTCTGCAAAGAGAGGAAAAATAATAGTTACTATTAAAAAAAATATTTTTTTCATAAGCTACCTTTTATTTATTATATGAGAATATTTTATATTATATCATAAATATTTTTAAATATATGTTAGTTTATAATAAATAAATATTGTGCAAAAGTTTAAAATATCGAAAGAGATGAAAAAAATTTACAAGATTTAGGGTATATAAAATTTACCTCAATACAAGAGGTAGCAATGATATTTAGTTGAACTCAGGTTAAAAGGAGAAGTATGTTAAGAGATACACTTTGTTTAGGGGTTGCAGGTAATTTTGCTAATCATTTAGAACAAGCTGGAGAGAGTAGTGATTTTGTAAATGTAGAGGTAGAAGAGGAGAGTGCTCCAAAGGGGATATTTCCTTTTTTTATTCCAAATAGTGATTCATTTTTGGGGCAGTATCCAATTAGCACAGATATATTAACTTTGCCAGAGTATGAAGCAAATGCTCAAGTAGAGCCAGAGGTTGGTATATTATTTGAAGTTGAGTATGATGAAGAGAATAGAGTAAAGAGTTTAAGTGCTAAAAAGTTTACAGCTTTTAATGATACGACAATTCGCAAAGATGGGGCAAAGAAAATTAGTGAAAAGAAGAGTTGGAGCAAACACTCTAAAGGTATTGCTAAAGAGTGGATAGAGATAGATAAATTTAGTGATTGTGGAGTTATGGATAGTTATCATATAAGAAGTTTTGTAATAAGAGATGGTAAAAAATATGAGTATGGCAAAGATGCTCCACTACTTGGATATAGCTACTTTTATGATAAGCTGAGCAAGTGGTTAGTTGATAAGTTAAATAATCAAAAAGATTTTGGACCATTAGAGAATATTTATGAAATTTTAAAAAGTTGCAATTTTCCTAAAGAGATTTTTGTATCTATTGGAGCAACCGAGTATGCACCATTTGGTAGAGAAAATTATTTAAAGTTAGGGGATGAAGTCATAGTAGAGTTGTATTGTAAAAATGGTTTAAATAAGGGTGTAAAATTAACTCAAAAGGTAGCTTAAGTCATAGATATGGTAAAATATCTTTAAAAAGGTCTATTTTGGAAAAAAGGAAGTGGTATGGAGTTAAATTTTTAGCTCCATATTTTAAGAAGCATCAACTTACAATTATCTTTGCAATAATTTCAATGGCTGGTGTTGCTATAACATCAGCTTTAACTGCATATATTATGAAGCCTATACTCAATAACTTATTTATCGATAAAGATATTGATATGTTATATATGATACCTATAGTTATTATTACAATATTCTCTTTAAGAGGTATATTTAGGTTTTTTAGTGCATATTTAAGTGAAAAAGTTGGTATAGAAATTACACAAAATATTAGAGCTAAATTATATAGTAGAGTTTTAAATAGTAAAATGGATGCAATAGAGCATAAAACTCTTGGCGATATAAATACAAGAGTAATAGAGACAGTTTTAAATTTACACCAAATAATTTCAAAAACTATACCTACATATATAATTAGTATAATGACAATTTTTACTCTTGTTGGAACTATTTTATATTTGAATTGGAGGTTATCACTATTTGCTGTCTTATTTTCACTTATTGTTATAGTGCCAATTAAAATTTTAGGCAAGAGGGTAAAGAAGCATGTAAATAGTGCTGAGGGGTTTGTAACAGATTTAAATGAGAGAATAAATGAGACATTTAATCATTTAGATATTGTTAAAGTTTATAATCAAGTTGATAAAGAGAGAGAAAAGTTTAGCAATTATTTACAAGATTATAAACGCTCATTATTAAAACTTGTAAAGTATCAAGAGTTAACATCTCCACTTATGGAGTTTTTTGTCTCTTTATCGGTTGCATCGGTTGTATTTTTTGGTGGATATGAAGTTATTAATAATGAAATGAGTGTAGGTGATTTTTTTGCATTTTTAACAGCACTTATGATGTTG
Source organism: uncultured Nitratifractor sp. (assembly GCA_964389865.1). Lineage (GTDB taxonomy): Bacteria > Campylobacterota > Campylobacteria > Campylobacterales > Sulfurovaceae > JAADEQ01. The sequence goes on along the minus strand of CAYMGA010000062.1, from coordinate 1,641 downwards.
TATGCTCCAATTAAAGTGGTTACTAGAAATTCACTAGTTTTGAATATGTTAGATAGTTATATACAAAGAGTAGAAACAATATTGGAGTTAGAGCAAGAAGATGCCACGAAACCAAAGGTAGATGAAAAGATAGAATCAATTAATTTTATAGATACAAGTTTACAAATAAAAGATAATGAGATTTTAAAAGATTTAAATTTCTCTATAAAACAGGGTGAAAGAGTTGCAATAGTAGGTAAAACTGGTGCTGGAAAGAGTTCTATATTGACACTACTTTTTGGCTTTAGAACCCCTAGTAGTGGTAAGATATTGATAAACTCTAAAGATATAACTAATATTGATATATCATCATTTAGAGATAAAATTTCATATGTAAATCAAGCTAGTGGAATATTTAATATGAGTATAAAAGATAATATTTTATATGGCTTAGAGTTTGATGAAAGCAGATACAATATTGCAATTAAGAGTGCTCATTGTGAGTTTATAGAGAATTTACCACAAAAAGATAATTTTTTAGTAGGTGAAAATGGAAAGAGATTATCCGGTGGACAAAGACAAAGGTTAGCACTTGCTAGGGCTCTTTATAAAGATGCACAACTATTTATATTAGATGAGGCAACATCAGCACTAGATGCTAATACAGAAAATCTTATACAAGATAGTTTAAATATAATTATGCAGAGTAAAACAACACTAATTATTGCTCATAGGCTACAAACAATACAACAAGCAGATAGAGTAATTGTTCTTAGTAATGGCAAAATTGTAGCAATAGGAAATTATGATGAGGTATCTAAAACAAAAGCTTTTAAAGAAAATTTTGCATTAGAGTAAAAAAATATGCCATTTAATGGTATTAAAATAAGATAATTATTATATAATATATCTATCTAAGTTTTAAATTTGGAGGATATTAATGAAAAACTTAATCTATATGCTTATTTTAATATCAGCATTTGTATTGAATAATTGTACACTAGACAGACCTGCTCAAGATTTAGCCAAGCCACATATAAAAAAAGAGGTTGTTAAAAAGAATATCTCTCATAGAAAAGTGAAAAAAGTTAAGAAAAAAGCTCTAGTTGTATCAAAAAGAGTAAAAAAACACTTAAAAAAGATTACTACTAAAAGGGTTATTAATAGGGTAAAACCTAAGAGTGAAGTTGTTAAGAATCATAGTGTAGATAGAGAAAAGTTACAAAAAGTTACTCAATATAAAAAAAATTCTATTAATAAAATATCTAAATCTAGAGTAGAACATAGTAATAAAAAGATAGTAAAAAAGAGTATAAAATTAAATCCAATAGTAGCTAAGTTAAAAATAGACCATGCTAAAACTATTTTAAGTCTTTCTTTAAAGAGTATTGACAATTTATACAGAACATCAAATATTATGAATAGTAAATTTTTATACAATAGCAAAAGTGATAAATTATTAAGCAAAAAGCTACATAGTAGATATGTGACAATTATTAAATTAAAAGATGGAAAAGAAGATGTTGCAAAGATATTAAAAAAGTATAAATTAAAAGTTGTAGAGACATTTAGTTTAAAGAGTAAAAAGCAAGACCCAGAGTTATTAGGACCTCAAAGCACATTAAAACATAATCCTTTAGTTAGATTATAAGTAGTTAGTAA
>CAYMGA010000061.1:0-6753 GCA_964389865.1 uncultured Nitratifractor sp. | reverse complement strand
CTAAGTTATATTCTATTTAGAGAATTTAGATATAATTTTATAATTATATTTTACTATTAAGGTTATAAATGAATTTAATAAAAAAGATTTTTTTAGATTTCTCTAAGGAGCGAAGGGCTACTGCTATTGCTACTTCTACTGCTATTGTTTTAGCTATTTTTAAGTTGATTATTGGATTTATGAGTGGTTCTGTAGCATTACTTGCGAGTGCTGTTGATAGCGTACTTGATACTGCTATTTCTATTTTTAACTTTTTTGCTATTAAAAAGTCTGAAGAGGCTCCTGATGATGAATTTCAATATGGTAAGGGAAAGGTTCAAGCTATTGCTGGGGTTATAGAGGGTGTAGTAATTACACTATCTGGTATATATATTATTGTTGAGGGTATAAAAAAGATAGTTTATAATGAAATAACTACTCATCTTGGAGCTTCTGTTTGGGTTATGGTAGCCTCGATTGTTGTTACTTGGTTTTTAGTTAACTATTTAGAAAAGATTGCTAAAGAGACAGATAATATTGTAATTAAAGCAGATGCTTTGCATTATAAAGCAGACCTTTTAAGCAATGGTGCTGTTTTATTAGCACTATTTATTGTTTGGATAAGTGGATGGGATGCTATTGATGCAATTTTTGGTGTTGCAATTGGTGGTTATATTATATATTCAGCTTACGAGATTATACATGAATCTATTTTGATACTTTTAGATAAATCATTAGATGGTGAAATTGTATCTAAAATTGGAGAAATTATTGCAAATACTGAGGGTGTTAGAGGGTATCACTACTTAAAGACTAGAACAGATGGAACTCATAATTTTGTAGATTTTCATATGGTTGTTGACCCCCAAATGACTGTTTTAGAAGCTCATGATATTGCAGAAGAGATAATTGAAAAGATAGTAGCTTTAGATAAAATGAAAGGGTGGTTAATTAATCCACACTTTGACCCATTCGATGATGAAGAACAAAATATATTATATTTTAATGGAAAAAAATAGAATGAGTAAAATATATCTTTGTTCTCCTAAAAAATTTGATGATTGTGAATATTTACCAATGATAGAGTTTAAAAGAGTTGTAAATAGTTTAAATTTAGATATATTTGATGCAATTATTTTTACATCTAAACAGGCAGTTATTTATACAGATGAGATAAATAGTAATTGGAAAAGTAAAAAGATATTAGCTGTTGGAAAAGCTACTGCAAAGATTGCAAAAGAACTTGGTGCACAAGATATTTATAATCCAAAAAAGTTTTATGGTAAAGAGTTAGCAAAGGATATAGTAGATAAATTTTCAAATCTAAAATTAATATATTTACGACCAAAAATAGTTGCCTTTGATAGTGTATCTTTTTTGCAAAATAGAGGTATAGATGTAAGTGAAAAGATAATATATAATACTAATTGTATAGATTATAAAGATAAAAATTTAGAAAAAAACTCTATAATTATTTTTACATCTCCATCAACAATTAATTGTTTTTTTAACTCCTTTAAATGGGATAGTAGTTATAAAGCAGTTGTAATTGGTAAAACAACTTTAAATAATCTACCAAAGAATATAGATGCATATATTGCAAGTGAACCTACTATTAAATCTTGTATTGAAATAGCACAAAATTTGTAAAAAATTTATTTTTTTTTGATTTTTTTATATACAAAATTTTAATAATATGGTATAATTCAAATATAGTTTAAATATTAAAAGTAATTTTTTATTTAAGCTAATATTAAGTATGCCTGAGTGGTTCGCCAAATTGCAAATGGGGTCCAACATATAATCTTTAGGGGGACTAGTAGTTAGATTTGTGTGAGGATGGCTTCGTTTGAGTTAGGTTTTTTCCAACGAGAAGTTGTCCCCTAATAATCTACTCTCTCCTCCACCGTTGGCTTATTAGGGCCGACTTTAAGCAATATACGGCCACTCGGGTTTTTTATAAAATAGCGTGTGAACTATGCTCTATAAAGACACTAAATAGTAATAATAGTAATATCCCTACTGCTCTAGAATACATTTTATTAGTATTCATAAAAACTATAATAATTGTTGCAATTAGCATTGTTAAAATATCAAATAGATAATTATAAAAGTTTAACTTTATAGGGTTTGCGATTGCTGCTGCACCTAATGCGATTGAAATATTTGAAATATTTGAGCCAATTACATTTCCTATTGCCATATCTGCTTTACCCTTCATAGTAGCACTTATAGATACAACTAATTCAGGCATAGATGTTCCGAGTGCTACTAAAATAACGCCTATAAGCCAATCGCTAACTCCAAAAGATTTTGCTATCTTTGAAGCACTATCTACTGTATAGTCTGCACCATATACAACCATTAAAAAACCTATGATTAATAATAAAGAACTTTTAATCCAACTAAAATTTTTTAATTCTTCATTAGATGTATCTATTGAATCTATGGCACTTTTATTATTCTTTAGTAAAAAAAGTATATATGCAACCATGATAATAGTTAATATAAAGCCATTAAATCTACTAATTATTCCATTTTGGATTATTAATATAAAAAGTAAAACAGGAAATAGTGCCCATATACTCTCTTTTTCTATAAATTCAGATGGTTTAATTTTATTTTTAGATAATATTAAAACTAAACCTAATACTAATGATATATTCATTATATTACTACCAACTATATTAGATATAGAAAGTTCAGGTTTATTATTAATACTGGCATTAATAGAAGCTGCCATTTCAGGTAAAGAAGTTCCAAGTGCAACTAAAGTAGCACCAATTATATATTCTGAAATACCAAACTTTAAAGCAATTTTCCCACTCTCTCCTACAATTATATCTGCACCATAAATTAACACAATTAATGAAACAACAAAAATAAGATATACTAACAAATTACTTTCCTTCTGTTCTAACAATTAAACTAGTTGGTAGAGATAAAGCATTTATAATTTCTGCCTCTTTTGTTCTCATCTCCCCATTATCTGTTTCGTGATTATACCCTAAAAGATGTAAAATTCCATGAATAAATAGTAGTGTTATTTCATTATCAATTGAATGTTTTAAGTTGTTAGCTACTTCTATAGCTTTATCAATAGATATAATAATAGAACCAAGTGGCATATGTTCTATATGACTAATTGGAAAACTTAATACATCTGTTGCTTTGTCAATACCTCTATGTTCTTTATTAATATTTTTTATCTCTTCATTTCCAACTATAATTAACTCTATATCTTGCTTAATACTTAGTAGTTGTACTACAGACTCTATTGGCGACATATTAATATTGTAATTTGTTTTATTATCTACTTCAATCATCTAATAATTTTATCTAATTTTATGTAAAATAAAGAAAAAAAAGGTTACTTATGTTAAAAAAGAGGGCAGTTTGTATAATATCTGGAGGAATGGATAGTGCTTTAGCTGCACAAATTGCAAAAAATGATAATTATGATATTATAGCAGTTCATTTTAATTATGGGCAAAGAACTCAAAGAAAAGAGTTAGAGTGTTTTAAAAAAATAGTGACTAATTTAAATGCTACTGCACAGCATATTATTGATTTAGATTTTTTTGCTCAAATAGGTGTAAATGCTTTAACTGATAATAGTATAGATGTTCCAACCAAAGGTATTAAACCTGGAGTTCCTATAACTTATGTTCCTTTTAGAAATGGAATATTTTTATCTATTGCTTCTGCACTTGTTCAAAAGTATAGTGCAGAAGCAATTTTTATTGGTGTTGTAGAAGAAGATAGTAGTGGTTATCCAGATTGTAGAGAGAGTTTTATAAAATCTATGGAAAATAGTATTAATCTTGGATTAAATGATAATAAAGTAGAAATTAAAACACCTCTTATACATTTAAGTAAAGCTGATATTGTAAAAAAATCATTAGAACTTGGTGTTAAACTAGAAAATACTTGGAGTTGTTATAAAAATGAAGATTTAGCTTGTGGTCTTTGTGATAGTTGTAGATTAAGGTTAAATGGATTTAAACAGCTAGGGTTAAAAGACCCTATTAATTATGAAATAGTTATTAAGTAGTAATTTTAATTACTACTATTTTTATCATCTTTTTTAGGAGTTGGTGTTAATCCACTACCACTTTTAACTGTGCTACTCTCTTGTGGTAACAATTGTCCCTCAGTACATATTATTACATCTGTAGTCTTATCAAATTTACTTACACAATTTGCTGTAACTTCAGTATTTTTTATTTCAGTCTCTAGTGCTTTTATAGCTTTATCTTTCTTCTCTTTATTTAAATTGTCAAAGTCAAATGATGGAGTTCTATCTCCTAATTTATCATTAATGTTTTGAACTTTAGATAAACAATTTTGTGCCTCTTTTTTATTCTTAGCTTTAGCTATACATATTTTTGCATTTTTCATTGCTTCTATTAGAGATGGTAAATATTTCTTTTGTTTTGCAAGGTATCGCTTTCCTAAAGCATTAATAATATCTTTTTCAATGTCTGAATTTATTGTTGTATTATTATCTTCTAAATTGATACCTTTTTTCTTCATTTCACTTTTTAAATCCATAATAGAAGAGATATAATCTTCTGTTCTAGTTATAGATGCACTATCACTACTATAAGCTTCATCTTCTATAATTTTAAATTTAGGTAGCTCAAATTCACTATTTGGAATAGCTTTGTCAAAAAGTGCTTTAACTGCTTTTTTTTCACTATAAAATCCTGCATTTTGAATTACAATTTTTAAAGGAATACCTTTATAAAGGCATACTTCTTGATTTTTATATTTCCATACATCACATTTTAATCCTGCTATTGTCTCTTCAGCAACTTTTTTAGCACCTAATCTTTCTAATGATTTAACACTTTCATCTGAGATATCCATATGTTTGGCTATAGCTAAATCTAAATCTTTATCTCTTGTTTTATATATCTCTTTTGTATTGAAATCTACAGTATATATTGTTCCATTATCTACTAAAGATAGTGTATGTCGGTTTTTAGTATCATTAAAATCTCCTGATTGAACTTCACTAACATCTTCTTCTTTTAACTCTTTTAAACCCCAATTATCAAATACTAATCTAGCAATACCTTCTACATGAGAGTTTAAATTATTATCAAAACTAGAAGTTTTAACATCATATAAAACAATCCCACTTTTAAATTTATATAATTTATATTGATTAGATGCATTTAAAAGTAAAGATGTAACTATAAGGGTCATAACTACTTTAACAATACTGTTCATTTCAATTCCTTTATAAAATCTTATTAAGTATTATACCTAAAAATTGCTATTGAAACTTTAGATAAATTCATTTTATCAACTTTTTAATAAATAGAAATTTTAAATCTAACATTTTATACAATACTACAGAGAAAATTTTATGAAATTTTTATTAACTGAACACTTCTCCTAAAAGTTAGCTGAAAATATTAAAAATCTAATATAATATCAAGGGGTATAGGTGTAGAGGTGTTAAGGAGTAGAGATAGTAAACCGATAATATGTTGTTACTTTCTCTACACCTTTTCTCTTATACCCCTATACTCCTTTGAAAGTTATTTATGTTTAATTTTTACTAGCTACTTATAAGTATACCTAGGTATGCTTATAGTGCGTAAGTTCAGTTATTAAGTTTATAATTTTTAAATAAGAACTTTTAAAAGTTCTTATTTATTAAGATAGGGCAAAGTCATACTAATTCTGTAGCCTTTGTGACATTATACTTTAGACCAATTTCCTCTTTTGTACAACCAAGAGCTAAAGCAATCATTTGTGGCATATGTAGAACTGGTAATTCAATCTCTCTACCTAACTGTTTACCTGCACTATCTTGTTTTAAGTCCATATTTAATTGACAAAGAGGGCAAGGAGTTACCATTAAATCTGCATTGTTATCAATTGCATCTACTAAAGCCGTTCCACTAAGTGCATTAGATGTTTCTGGTGCTTGTAAATCAACATGGAAACCGCAACATTTATTTTTACTTTCATAATCTACACTATTACCCTCAAGTGCTTCAATTAATCTATCTAAAGATGTAGGGTTATATGGATTTTCATGAGTATATTTTTCCATTAACTCTACAGTTTCAAAAGCAACTTCTCCACCACCTTCACTTATTTCATTATTTGGTTGAGGCATATTGTGTTTATAGTGAGTATGGCTTGGTCTAATATTATGACATCCATAAAATGGTGCAATATTAAAATGACTTAATGGAATTTCTACTTTAGAGGAGATATTTTCTAATCCATAATCATCTATTAATGCATATAAAAAATGTCTAACACTACTTGTTCCTTTATACTCTAAACCAACTTCTGCTAATTTTTCATTTACTTTAGCTTTCATCTCTGGGTCATTATCTAAACGCTCTTTTGTCATAACTGTATTTAATTGACAAGTGTTACAAATTGTAATCATTGGCAAACCAAGCTTCTCTGCATAGCAAATATTTCTTGCATTTAAAACCAAAGATAAAAACTCATCAAAATCTTGTAAATGACTCGCCCCACAGCAACTTGCTTCGTCAAGCAAAACAATCTCTATTCCAAGCTTCTTAGCAACTGCAAGAGTCGAAGATAGAAGTTCTGGAGTTGATTCTCTTGCTGTGCATCCTGTGTATAGTGCATATTTTAAGTTACTCATACTATCTTCCTTTATAGTTTATTCTTTTGAGATGATGCGATTAACTGCTTAATCTCATCTAAGTTTTTACTTTTTGGCATCTTTTTCTTCATAATATCAAATGGATGCACCTTACCTGCTTTAATCAT
>CAYMGA010000060.1:0-6802 GCA_964389865.1 uncultured Nitratifractor sp. | reverse complement strand
AATCTAAATCACTAAATATCTTTACAGCTTGTGCTAAATTTGCTAAATTATCAAGTGGCTCTCCCATTCCCATATATACAATATTAACTCTTCTATTAGCTTCTATATTATTATCTTTATATATTTGCAAAACCTGTTCTACAATTTCACCTGCACTTAAATCTCTTATAAATCCACCTTTAGCTGTTAAACAAAATGCGCACCCTACTTTACACCCTACTTGGCTAGAGACACAAATAGTATATTTTGGCAACTGTTTTATAGAACCATCTTCATTATATTGAGTATCACGCATTAATAGCAAAACAGTCTCTACAGTATGACCATCTTTTAATTTAAATAGATACTTTATTGAACCATCACGACTAATCTGTTTAGAGACAATTTTTGCCGAATATATAGTAAATTCTTCTTCTAATTTTTGGCGTAAATCTTTTGGTAAGTTTTTCATTTTTTCAAAACTATCCACCTTTTTATTATAAATCCAATTAGTTATTTGCTTAGCTCTAAATTTAGGCTCAATCTTCTTTTCTAAATCCTCTTTAGTATAATCTAAAATTAACTTTTTCACTTAAAAACCTTTTGTTTAATATGCTCTTCTAATTTTCTAATTGCCTCTTTATGGTTTTTAACAAAATCTTTATGTGCATCTTTATTACAATAGTTTGTAACTATAAAGAGTCCACCTACTGGAATATTAAACTCTTTTGCAACATTAACAATTGAGTAAAACTCCATATTCTCTAAAGATAAACCAGCTTTTATTGCCTTTTTAGATATATCTTCAGAAGTTGTAATATAGTTAGAGGAGTTTACAATTGTTTCACGTGAAACAACATCAATTGCTCTATTTAAAACTTCGCCACCTTTAGTTGTCGCAACATCATCTGCCACAACTAAGTTATCAATAGGTGTATAGCCACTATTATAAAAAAATGCATGTTCTAAATTAGACGCCGCTCTGCTATATACAATATCAAAAATTTTATGATTCCCATAGCTACCTGCTGTTCCAACAAATAGAATAAATTCAGGTGGATTCATTAAGCAAACTCTTGTTAAATTTAAGGCACTATTTATAAGCCCTACTCCAATAGGCGTTGCACCTTTTATACTCTCTATATCTCCTGCACAAACTAACATTTTATATCCTTACTGCAATACCCTGCTCTTTTAGATAATGCTTTAAATCCATAATATCAATTTCGCGAAAATGGAAAATAGAAGCTGCTAGTGCAGCATCTGCATTACCTAACTCAAAGGCATCTTTAATATGCTCCATACTTCCAGCTCCTCCACTTGCTATAATTGGTATTTTAGCCACTTCGCCAATTTTGGCATTTAACTCATTATCAAACCCTGCTTTTGTGCCATCTGCATCCATACTTGTTACAAGCAACTCTCCTGCACCTCTGTTGTAAGCCTCTTTTGCCCAAGCTATTGCATCAATTCCTGTGTCGTTTCTGCCACCGTGAGTAAAGATATGCCACTTACCCTCGCCTACTCTTTTGGCATCGATTGCAACAACAATACATTGACTTCCAAAGCGTTTTGCACTCTCGTCTATAAATTGGGGTCGTTTAATTGCAGCAGAGTTCATACTAACCTTATCACACCCAACATCAAGCAAGTTGTAAATATCGTTAAGTTCTCTTATTCCACCACCAACAGTTAAAGGAATAAAAACCTCTTTTGCAACCTCTTTAACAATATCGACAATTGTCTTCCGCTTTTCATGTGTTGCTGTAATGTCAAGAAATGTCAACTCATCAGCTCCTTCTTGATTATACCTCTTAGCCACTTCTACAGGGTCTCCAGCATCTTTTAAACCAACAAAATTTACTCCCTTAACAACCCTTCCATTGTCAACATCTAAACAAGGAATTATTCTTTTTGCAAAATAGTTCATATTATCCTCTAAAATAAAAGTTAAAAATATTTTCAGTAGTAAATTAAAAGTAAATATTCATAAAGAGCTATATAGAGTAAAGATAACACCCTATATAACTCTTTTAAATTACTTTTGTTACTATAATTATAGGAGTATAACAAAAATATTATTAAGGAGTCGTTTTAAAAAGTTTAAAGAAAAGAGTAATAGTTACTTCTTCTCTTTTTTAGTTGAATTATTTGAATCTTTTTTAGCAACACTATCAAGAATATCTTTTAACTCATTAAGGTGTTTTCTATATCTATCTTGAATTAGATTTTGCCCTTCTAGTGTTAATTTACCCATTAAATTAAGTGCTTTTTTACCAGTTTTAGTTTGGTAAAACTCTGCTATTTGATTTAACTCTTCAGCTGTAAAATATTTTGCATATAATTTAGCAAACTTATCTCTAACTGAATTCCAGCCAATATATTTTTCGTAAAAAGCCTTAATTTTATCTTCTACTTTTTTAAAGTCACTATTTGCATTTATTAATCTATTTGTATAAAAAGCTACAGTTTTATCAGCAGTAGCTTTATAATTCATAATATCTAATAATTTATAAGCTGCTTCTTTAGATGACAACTCTTTTTTAGCAGTTTTATTAGAATCTACTGCTTTAGTGATATTACCCTCACCATATAAGTTTGAAACTGAAAGTAATATGATAGATGTAACGATTACTCTTTTAAGCATTTAACCCCCTTAAAATTTTTAAAATTTATTATACAATAATAAAGAGTTTTATATGTAGATTTTTATCAACTTTTCAATAAAACTCTTTAAGGTAGTTACCAACTATCACCACCACCTCCTCCAAAACCTCCACCACTGAAGCTTCCAAAATCACTAAAATCACCACTGCTTATCGAAGTAGAGCCTAAACCACTATTTTCATTCCATACTGTTGGGCTAAAATCTATGGTATCAAAAGAGTCAAATCCACCACTATACCAATCTGGCATAGGAGCATCTAACTCATGATAGAGCTTAAGCCAATGTTTATTTAAACCAAAAAGCAAAGCATATGGTAACATTTTATCTAAATACTTTTTATCTTCTTGTAAAAAGAATTTTATTTTATCTCTATCTGCCCTTTTAATAAACTCTTTTAAACCTAAAATATGCCTTTTTGCAAGTTCACCTTTAAAGGTTAAAGTATTCATTCTTTTATAAATTAAAAAGCTTCCAATAGCAATAATTACTAACATTAAAATAAGTGATATAGCAATATCGTTAGAACCTAAAATATTAAAGAGAAAAATAGATGAAAAGATAGACCATACTAAAAAGAAAATTATACCACTAAAATCCCTTCTTTTTATAGCACTAATAAAATTTACAATACCAATTGCTATAAAAATTAAAGATATAGCAATAGGAACTAAAATATCAAAACCTGTATCTTTAAAAATATAGTAACTAAATGCACCAATAGTTAAAGCCCCTAAAGCAAATGCACCAAAAATAAAACTCTCTCTTGAACTCTTTAGAGAAGCAGAGTAATAACCCTTGTTAACTAAAGAGTTATGTACTATACCCTTTAACTTGTCAAAAATTGTGTTATGCAACTTCAAACTACTATTTGCAACCCTATTATGATATAAAAATATCTCATCTAGTAGTATATTTTGTTGTTCATTTAAATTTTCATCATTATCTTTAACTTTAACTAAAAATAGCTTACCATCCTCCTCTTCTATCTTTATATAACCCAAATTTGCTAACTCTAAAATAGCTGGTTTTATCTCATCAAAATCTACAAAGTTATCTTTTAATAGACCAGCTTCCATAATAGTTAAATCTTTTGGTGGTCTATATTTGGGTGCAATAGAGCCAATATTATGAAAAATATTAAATCTTTTAGCAACAAAGTAAAATAATGCAAAAATTGGTGCTAAGAATAGATAATATATAGGCTTTTCATAATATTTAAAGTTTGGTTTTTGGCTAACTGGCATAATATTTTTATCAAAACTTAAATATATAGTTAAAGCTTCATGAGGTGCTAAATTATTAGCTTCTACTTTAATATAACTGCCATGATTTTCAAAGTGAGCTAAAGTTGTTGAGCCAAATTTACCTTTAAAGGCTTGTATATTTACCTTATTTTGTAATTTTTTAGGTAAATAGACTATACCAATAGCCTTTTTTATAGGTTTTTTCCAAGCAGCTCCAACTAAATCGTAAGCAATAAAATTTTTACTCTTATTGGCTCTAACTATCATACCCTCTAAATTATAACTAAGAGTATATTTTACTTTTCCTGTAACAGTGTAATTTGGGTTACCAATACGAATACGCCAATATTTTTGATTATCTATCAACTTAAAATCAATTTTTCTACCATTTTGTAAAACTTTTAAATTTTTTAATAGCGTATCATTTTTAGGAATATCTCTATATATTCCATGCCTTATGGCTCCATCAAAATTGTATAAAATATCCTCTTTTATACTAACTTTACTATTAGAGTTTATTACAACTTTAGTATTATAAAGCTCTATATACTCACCAAATAGCGAAACTGTAAATAGCAATAGTAAAATTATCTTTTTCATAGCTCTATTTTTGGCATTTTATATACATCTTCTTCGATAGATTTATCTACCTCAAAATACTCATAAGGTGTAAAACCAAACTGTCTTGCTATAAAAACCTCTGGGAATGAATCTATTTTTGCATTATAATCTCTAACTGTTGCATTATAGTATCGCCTTGCACTCTCTATATCCTCTTCGATAGCTTGTAACTGATTTTGTAAATTAATAAAATTTTGATTAGCTTTTAAATCTGGATATGCTTCACTTAATCCAAAAAGACCACTAACAGCACTCTTATACATAGCTTCAGCTTTACTTGCATCACCAGCATCATGAGCTGCTAAAGCCATATTTCTTGCCTTTATAACATTTTCTAAAGTTTGGCTCTCATGTTTTGTATAACCTTTAATTGTATCTACAAGTGCAGGAATAAGATTATACCTCTTTTTTAACTGAACCTCTATATCACTCCAAGCAGATAGTAACCTCTGTTTCATACCCACTAAATTATTATATGCCATAACCATATATATAGCTACTACAATTAAAATTAATAATATAATGTTAGAAAACTTCATTTAAACCCCTTTTTTAGGTAATTATAGCTAAAATTAGAAGCAAAAGAGGAGAATATATACAGTTATGGCAAAATTTTTTTATTTTATTGTTTTAATGTTAATTTTTATAGCACTAAGTGGAGGCGTATATTGGTTATATATGCAAAGAATGAAACTATTACACTACATAGAGAGTCTAAAAAATAGAATAAAAGTATTAGAAGATAGACACGATGAGGATAAAGCTTTTGAAGATAAATATAAAGAAGCAACTATAAAACTTGAGACAAAAATAGAACAAATTAAAGATTTAGAAGATAAATTAAAAGAAAATAGTAAAAAATTAGAAGAGTTAAATATACTACAAGAGCAAAATAGAGTATTAAAAAGTGCCTTAGATACTAAAGATACTATTGTTACCCAGCTTAAAGAAGAGATGACTCAAGAGTTTAAAAATCTATCAAATGATTTACTAGAGAGTAAACAAAAAAGTATGCAAGAGGCAAATAAAGAGCAGTTAAAACTTCTTCTTGAACCATTTGATAAAGAGTTAAAAGGATTTAAAGAGCATATAGAGAAATTAAATCGCTCTCAAAGTGAATCTATATCTCTACTAAGAGGCGAATTGATACAGATAAAAGATTTAAATAGCTCTTTATCTAAAGAGGCAAATGCCTTAACTAAAGCACTAAAAGGAGATAATAAAATCCAAGGAAATTGGGGTGAATTTATCTTAGAAAAAGCTTTAGAGTCATATGGATTGAGAGAGGGTATAGAGTTTAAAAGAGAACAGAGTTTTCAAAATGAAAATAGTAAATTAAGAGCTGATGTAGTTTTATATCTTCCTGATAATAAACATATTGTAATAGATGCAAAAGTTTCATTAAAAAGTTATAGCGATATTTTAAAAGCCAAAGATGAAAAAGAGGCAAAAATAGCTAAAAATGCTCATATAGTTAGTATAAAAAGACATATAGATACTTTAGCTTCTAAACAATATCATAACCTAAATGCCTTAAAAGCTCCAGAGTTTACACTAATGTTTATACCAATAGAAGCAGCTTACTTAATGGCTTTAGAGATAGATAACTCTCTATATGAATATGCATTTGAAAAAAATGTAGCTGTTGTTACACCAACTACACTACTTACAACACTAAAAACTGTATCCACACTTTGGAAATTAGCAAATCACGATAAAAATATGGCAAAACTAGCACAAGAAGCAGCATCTATGCATGATAAATTCGCACTCTTTTTAGAAGAGTTTAACCAAGTAGAAAATAGATTAAAACAAGCCCTAAACTCTTATGATATAGCTAAGAATAGATTAACACATGGACAAGGAAGCCTATATGGTAAAATTAAAAATATTGGACTATTAAGTGGAAAAAGTAAAAAGAGTTTACCAAAATTAGAGAGTTGAGCAAGAGATTAATTTATTTTGATAGGTTTTAAAAGTCCAAAATCGATTCTCGAACTTTTTTTGCCCTCAAATATATTTCTTAAAGTATCTAAAAAAAGGCTTTTACCAAAACGGCTAGGACGATAGAAAAAGGCGTATTAATTTAAGCTTATTAATAATATAATATCCTAAATAGTCTAATGTAGGAGATAAAAAATATGTATTTTAAAGTAGTAACTCTTTTGATTTTGATATTTGCTTCAGGATGTGGTAATAGTGATAATAATAAGTATAAAGTGGGTGATAAAATTCTATTTAGAGGTTTAGAGTATGGCATGGTGAAGTCTCCTATAACTAATAGAGTATG
>CAYMGA010000059.1:0-6836 GCA_964389865.1 uncultured Nitratifractor sp. | reverse complement strand
GTGAAGGAGTAGAGATAGTAAACCGATAATATATTGTTACTTTCTCTACACCTCTACTCCTATACACCTTTGAAAGTTATTAATACTCCACAATTAAAAAACTATTTTTTGTTAAAATATATCAACTTTTATATAATAAAAGATAAAATACTATAAAAAAGGAAAGTTTATGAGAAAGATTATTTTAACACTACTATTTTTATCAATAGCACTTTTTGGAGCAAATGATAAAGAGATTTTTAAAGTAAAAACAGTTAATGGTAAAGAGTTAACATTTAAAGGGACAGATGGAGGTATGATAACCTCACCATATGAGGGTAAAATTGTATTTTTAGAGTTTTGGGGAACTTGGTGTGGACCTTGTCTTTTAAGTATTCCTCATCACGAAGCTATGCAAGAGAAGTATAAAAATATTTTAAGAATTATATCAGTAGAGACTACACCAAGTGTTACAGATAAAGATTTACAAAAATTTGTATCAAATACAAGCCAAGAGATTGATATGAGTAAAGTTAAGTGGTTTTTAGATAATAAAGCCAAATCACCACAAGCAAAAAAGTATCTATCTAAACCTGTTAAAGAGTTAGAAGAGTTTAAAAAATCTGGTAAAAAAATTACATATGATTTAGTTAGTAGCTCTCAAGGAAAAGAGTTAATAAATTATATTGCTCAAAGAGCTAGATGGCAAGGTGGTATCCCATTTTTAATTGCATTTGATAAAAAAGGTGATGTTATAGATATAGTTCAAGGTATGCCAACCAAAGATAGATTAGAAGCAATAATTAAACAAGCTTTACCTAAAAAAGATAATCAAGCTAATAAAGAGTTAAATACTCTTAAAAAGTAAATAAATCTAAAGAGCTATAAGTGCAAGGGCTATAGATAAGAAGTCGATAACATCGATGTTACTTTCTATACACCTCTTCTCCTCTACACCTATCCTACTTTGAAATTTATTTTTGTTTAATTTTTACTGACCTGAGTTTAATTCTCTTCCTCTTTTGTAAATTTATCTAAAACTATAACAAAACCTGCACCTTTTGGTGTGTTATAAGCTCTTATTTTACCACCTAATCTATTTTCTATAATTATTTTACTCATATAGAGTCCTAATCCCATAGATGCCTCTTTACTACTTTCGTGGGCTTCAAAGATTTTTTCTATTTTATCTTCTGGAATACCTACGCCATCATCTTCTACTCTTATCTCTACTTTATTACCCTCTATCTCTCTTAATATAATATTAATGCTACCCTTAACAGATACTGCATCTGAAGCATTTTTAATTAAATTAATTAAAACTTGTAAAAACTCATTTTCATATATTTTAGCATATAGAGTTGGTAAACTATGACTTATTCTAATCTTTTTTCTACTTAAAAGTTCATCTAAAAAGAAGAGAGATTTTCTAATAAGTAGTGCTAAATCAACAACTTTTGGCTCTTTTTTTGGTCTATAAAATGTTCTAAAATCATCTATTGTTTGGCTCATTAACTCAACACTATCTTCTATCTCTTGACTTTGCATATCTAATATATTTTTATTAGGATTCTTTTTTGATATTTCAAAACGCATACTCATTAAAATAGAAGCAACTTTATTTAAAGGTTGTCTCCATTGGTGTGCAATCATAGGTAATAATTCACCTAAAAGTGCCTGTTTTGAGTTTAAAATAATTTTTTCATTTTTAGCTTCTAACTCTTTTTCATATCTTTTTAATCTGTTAAATACCATTATTGAAAGTAAAAGTGAAAGTATTAATAATAAAATCCAAATAGATATAAATAGATATAAATTATATCTTGCATCTTTAGCAGTATCTGCTCTTATCTCTTTATTCAACAAATTTAAGCTAGAATATATTGATTTTACATCTTTAAAAAATATAACTCTCATACCTAAGTGATTCTTTTTTGTTATAAAAAAGAAATATCTATTATCTTTATACTCTCCATCTAATTTTGATAATCTATCAATATACTCTTTACTTAAAGGTTTAGATTTAAAAAATATTTTACCACTTTTATCTAATATAATAAAATTAACATTATCATCTATCTCTATTGATTTTAAAACTTTAATAAGATTGGGTAAATCTAAATTATCTATTACATTATTTATTGAAATAGCTTTACTCTTTAATATCTTTTCTGTTATATCATATATACTATCTTGATAGTGATATATAACTTTTTCTTGATTAACTTTAACACTTTTAAAAAATAGTGTATAAGAGAGCAGAGCATAAAAAAGCAGTATAATAGGAGGAAAAATTACAATAAATGCTGATATCCTCCTATTTGAGAAAAAAGGACCTAACTTCAATTACATACCTTCTAAAACATATCCAATTTTTGAACGCACCTTTAAAATTCCCTCTGGAAGTTTTTTTCTTAACTGTTTCACAAAAGACCTAATAGCATTATCTGTTGGTATCTCGCTCCATAATTGATACAAATCCTCATAAGTTACTGCACCTTTTTCTGCTAACATTTGCATCATTTTTAACTCTCTATAAGTTAATGGATGTGTCTCATTATTAAAATAGACATTACTTTTAACTGTATCTATAACTGCACCTTTTGGAAGATTAATAGTTGTTGTTTCACCCAACTCTTTTTCTAATTTCATTAAGAGTTCATAAAGCTTTCTTGAAGTTAAAGGTTTTACAATATATTTATCTAATTTTAACTCTACTGATTCTAGCAAATAATCTGTTTTAGTATATGCAGATACTACAATAATTGGCATATCAGCTCTTATATCTCTTATCTTTTTAATAAGCTCTAAACCATTAAAGCCAGGTAATTCAATATCTACTATTGCAATATCTACCTGCTCTTTTTTAAATTTTATCCATGCATCTTCTCCACTCTCTGCATCGATAACCTTTTTAAAAAATTCACTTAAAATCTCTTTAACATTACTTCTAACTGTTTTATCATCTTCTACATATAAAACTTTTTTAGTCTGTAATACATTATACATTTTCTTAACCTTTTTACCATTCATTTTGAATTATACCATATTTTCTATCGAAAAAAAAGTATAATTGATGAGAGTTTTTATTTTATCTTATCATCAATATAACCATTTTATCGTATTATTTATAAAATAAACTTTAATAAGTAAACATTTTAAGACCATTTTAAGGACATTTTCACATTCAAAAAATTTTTATACTTTTTTTAAATTTAATCTTTGTGAATGAGTAATTGCTACTGCCATAGCATCGGTTATATCTAAAGGTTTTATCTCTTTTTTGATATTTAATACTCTCTTTACCATAAAACTAACTTGCTCTTTAGTAGCTTTTCCATTTCCAGTTAATGCTTTTTTAACTTGCAATGGTGTATATTCATAAAAATAGCCTATCTCTTGAAGTATTTTTAACATTAAAGCACCTCTAAATTGTGCTAATTTAATTACAGTTTTTGGATTAAAAGCATAAAAAATATCCTCTATTGCCACTTCATCAACTCGATTAGAGTTTAAAACTAAATCTAGACCCTCTATCATCTCTACAATTTGCTCTTGCAAGGTTTTTGACTTAATTTTAATTAAACCAGCCTCTACAAGAGAGTTTTTCACACCTTCTCTTTTTAATACACAATAGCCCATATTACGGCTTCCTGGGTCGATTCCTAAAATATACATTCACCTACTCTTTCACATTGTGAATAACTAATACACAACTCTTTTAAAAGCTTATTTTAGCCAACTTTAGCTAAAATTAGTTAAAAGTTATTCACATAAGGTAAAGTATGGATATAGGCAATAGAGTCTTAACAAGATTAAAAGATGAGTTAACAAGTAGTGAATACAATAGATATATAAAACATTTAGAGTATGATGAAAAGAGTTCAAGAAGCGATATAGCTATCTTTACAACAAATAACATACTATCTGCAAAATGGATAAAGAGCCGATATGCCAAAAAAATAGCACATCTTTTTGAAGTTGAGACAGGTTTAAAACCAGAAATTATCATAGATATTAAAGGTGAACAGACAAAACCAGTAACAGATAGAGTTAGAGTAAAAAAAGAAAATAGCAGTGAATCTACACTGCTTAATCCATCTTTCACATTTAGTAGTTTTGTTGTTGGAGAATCTAACAAATTAGCATATAATGTGAGTGAAGCTGTATCTAAACAACCAGGTAGCCTATATAACCCACTATTTATCTATGGAGGAGTAGGACTAGGAAAGACTCACCTTATGCAAGCAATTGGAAATGTTGTATTAAATGAAGGAAAAAGTGTAATATATAATACATTTGAGCAATTTATGAACAGATATACTGCACATCTTCGCTCTAAAACAATGGATAGATTTAGAGATTACTATCGAAAATGTGACACTCTACTTATAGATGATATTCAATTTATATCACGAAAAGAGCAGACTCAAGATGAGTTTTTTCACACATTTAATGAATTACACTCTCTTGGTAAACAAATTGTAATCACTTCAGATAGAGCTCCCAAAAAGATTGCTGGGCTTGTAGATAGATTAAAAAGCCGTTTTGAGTGGGGAATGCTTGTATCTATTAACCCACCAGAACTTGAGACAAAAATCGCAATTATTAAGAAAAAAAGTATTGTTGATGGAATTAGATTAAACGATGATGTTGTAAACTTTTTAGCATCTAAACTTGGTAATAATATTAGAGAGTTAGAGGGAACTATAATTAAATTAAATGCAATGAGTAGCCTACTTAGACAACCTATTACACTTGAATTTGCACAAAACTCTATACAAGATTATTTAAATGAAAAGAGAGAAAATATCTCTATAGATAGTATTATAGATATTGTAGCTCAAGAGTTAAATATTAAACCAGCTGATATTCGCTCTAAAAAAAGAGCTGCCAAAGTTGTAGAAGCTAGGAGAATTTGCATATATTTAGCAAGAAACTTAACACCAAACTCTATGCCACAAATTGCAGTCTATTTTGGAATGAAAGACCACTCTGCAATAAGCCATGCTATGAAAAAGATAGAATCAATAATAGAAAATGATGAAAACTTAAAAGTATTAATAGAGGAGATTCAGAGTAAAATTGAAACTATTAAAGTTAAATAGCTTAAAAAATATTTATTTTAAACAAAAAAAAGGATATAATTAAGAAATTTTACCAAAAGAATCTAACTCTATTTGGTACAATAAGTGAATAGATGTGATAAACAACAAAAAATAAAACAGCTTTAAAAGAGCCATTTTATAGATGTTTAAAAAGTTATTCACTAAAAAGAGTAGATATACTACTAATACTAATTATAATAAATATAAAAAGGGAAGTCAATGCAAATAGCTACAAAAAAAGATGTAATAGAATCTATATTAATAAATTCTCAAGCTTTTTTAGAAAAAAAAGACCCAACAAATATAACATCTCACATATATATAGATGCCTCAAATGAAGATGTTATAATAAAAGCAACAGATAGTGAAATTGGTTTAGAAGTTAGAAGTAATCAATTTCAAATAATTACACCTGGAATATTCACAGCAAATGGTAAAAAACTCTTAGATATTGTTAGAAGTCTAAGAGATGATACAATAGAATTTATTGTAGAAGATAGTAATTTATTAATTATACAAAATAGCACAAAATTTAAATTACCAACATTTTCATATAGCGAATACCCTACATTTCCAACAATAGATAATAAAAGCAAAATATCTTTAGATTCACTATCTCTAATTAAAAGCTTAAAAAAAATTATTCCTGCAATTGATGTAAATAACCCTAAATATGAATTAAATGGTGCACTAATTGATATAAAAAGAGATAAAACACTATTTGTAGGAACAGACACAAGAAGATTAGCAATAGTAGAGTTAAACAATAAATCAGATGAAGAGTTATCACTTATAATTCCTAAAAAAGCTATAATAGAGATTCAAAAACTATTTTTAGACCAAATAGATATTTTTTATGATGAAAATACAATTATAATTAAAAATGAACAATTTTTTATATTTAGTAGATTAATTAATGGTAAATTCCCAAATTATGAAAGAATTATACCAAATATGACAAAATATAATTTAACTATACCTAAAAAAGAGATTTTAGATGCTATGAAAGTTGTTAATATTATATCTCCTGAAATAAAAATAACTTTTGAAAATAACTTAATAACTCTAGAATCTCTAAATGGAGATATTCAAGAGGCTAAAACTACTATAGAGACACCAATATCTATAGATGAAAAGTATGCAATGGGAGTTAATAGTAAATATCTCTTTGATTTTATATCTCAAATTGATAGTGATAAATTTAATATAAAATTAAATGAACCCAATTTACCTTTTGTAGTAAAGAGTGAAAACTTTTTAACAGTTATTATGCCAATTTTGTTATAATATCTGTTTTTAACAAGGAGACTTAAGAGTGAAAAAGACTAAATATATTTTTGTAACAGGTGGAGTTTTAAGCTCTTTAGGAAAAGGTATTGCAGCAGCAAGTATTGGAACTCTTTTAAAAGCTTCTAATAAAAGTGTTGGAATTTTAAAATTAGACCCATATATAAATGTTGACCCAGGAACTATGAGTCCATTAGAGCATGGTGAAGTTTTTGTAACAAAAGATGGTGCAGAAACAGATCTAGACTTAGGTCATTATGAGAGATTTTTAAATACTTCATTAACAAAAGCAAACAATTTTACAACAGGTAGAGTCTATTTAAGTGTATTAGAAAAAGAGAGACGAGGAGAATTTTTAGGTAAAACTATACAAGTAGTTCCACACATTGTAAATGAGATAAAAGAGAGAATATATAAAGCTGGTGAAAATAAAGATATTTTAATTGTAGAGCTTGGTGGAAC
>CAYMGA010000058.1:0-7059 GCA_964389865.1 uncultured Nitratifractor sp. | reverse complement strand
ACTACTTACCACTCAAACCAGTAAACAAGTCAACCAATATACTAATAACCAATTTTATCCTATAAGTGCGTAAGGTCAGTTAAAAGTCCTAGAAAAAAGCTTTATGCTTTTTGCTTTCAGCTTTCAGCAAAACAACAAAGCTTATAATCTGATTTTAAAGAAATATAGAAGTTATTCTCTTATCTTCTAATGCTTCATCTCAATAGGAATTTGTATAATTTGCTCTGACCATAATGAACCAATAATTTGGGATGATATAGATATTTTATCACACAAAATAAGGTCAAAATAACTATTAAAATCTCTTAAAAATTCGATATATTTTTTATCTAGGATACCTCTTGCATCCATAATAGATATTTTATTTTTACTATAAGCCTCTTTTAACTCTAATGGAGCATACCAACTATCAATATTTAAATTTTTTGGAGAAAAGATTACAACATCTTCTGAAGTTTTTGAATTTTGAACTAAATTTAAATAGAATTGATAATTTTTTCTATCTAACTCTTTTTTTTCATCACTTTTAAGTAGCCATCTATTTAGATATTTTCGCCTTAATATATTACTCTTTTTATATTGTGCTACATTATCAGATGAAGTTACAGAGTTATTATGTAATCTATGACAATATAGTGTTTTTGGAATGTAGTAAAATTTGCCAAAATCAGCAATTTTTAATGCTAAATCCCAATCTTGAATACCAGAGAACTTTTCATCACTTCCACCAGCTTTTTGATATGCCTCTTTTTTGATAACCTTTAAATGTGATGCAATCATTCTATCTAATAAATCATCTTTAATATTTTTAGATGCTCTAACTGTTTTATAACAGGCATCATATAAAATTTTTCCATCTTTATCTATATTTGTTCTATCACTAAAGAAATAATCTATTTGAGGATATTTTAATATATATCTATAGACCTCTTCTAAAGCATTATCTTTTAAATAGTCATCACAATCCAAAAATGCAATATATTCACCTTTTGCAATATTTACAGCTTCATTTTGTCTATAAGATATTCCTCTATTGTTATTATTTAAAATTACTGTAACTTGTTTATTTATTGAACTAATTGATTTAAGTAGAGATTTAACACGACTATCTGATGAGTTATCATCAATACATATTAACTCAATAGGCACACTACCTTGTTTTGTTATAGAGATAATTGCTTCAAATAGGTAATCGTAATGGTTAAAAACAGGTATTATAATACTAATAGTGGGTTTAAAATTTGGTAATTGTTTAAGTGAACTTTTTAATATTTCAATTTTTCTTAATTCATCATCTTTTGTCAAATTAAATTCACAATTTTTAGAAGTTTGCTCTATAATTCTATTCTTTAACTCATCTTTATATCTAGGGTTAGATTGATAGTAATTATTAAGCCATTTTTGGCTCTCTTGAATAAATTTTTCTCTCTCATCTATCTCTAAAAGTGTTGATACTTTTTTATAAGCTATTTCCCACTGCTTTGCCATTTTTACAAAAGATTTTCTTACCATACTCTCTGTATGAACTCTATATATTGCAGCATGTGTATCTATATAGCTTAACTTTAAATCCTTTTTTAATAGTAGTGTAATCCATATGAGCCAATCTTCTTTAGCCTTTAACTCCTTATCAAATTCAATATCTTTAAATGCTCTTTTAGGGAATAATCCACAATGAATAGGTATAGATAATCCTCTCTCCCAAAAATATAAAAAATCATCTATTTTTAAATCAAAGCCTTTTATTGTCTCTTCTGTTTTAAAGAATGTTTTACAATCTTCATCACTTGTAAAGTAGTTACAGATACTAATTATATTATCATCTTTATTTTGCAAATCTTCAATTTGCATATCAATTTTTGCAGGTGCAAGTAAATCGTCAGCATCTAAAAATTGTATATATTCACCTTTTGCTTCTAATAAGCCTCTATTTCTAGCAGATGATAGACCACCATTCTCTTTTTTAATAATATTTAAATCTGGATAAAAATACTTTATCTCTCTTAAACACTTTTTTGTTTTACTATCAGTGCTACCATCATCTATTATTATTACATCTAAGTTACCACTATAACTTGCATATGCAGATGCTACAGACTCCCAAAGATAGCACCCTTGATTAAAACAAGGAATAATAATAGATACTAAGGGTAAATCTTTTTTGTGATTATTGGTTTTTATTAAATATAAATTATCCTCTTTTGGTATTATATATTTATTAGATGAAATTTTTCCAGTCGATACAAACTCTCTTATTTTCCATTTATATTTATGTTTGATTGGTAGTTTATAGTAAATCTCTCTTAAAAATCTATTTGATTTTAATAAAATATATATCTTTTGTGAGATATTGAGCTCTTTTAATTTATCAAGTGGATAAAATAGTTTCCATCTTTTAGAATTATATGCTAGATTCAATCGTTTTTGTAAAGTTTGATTTTCTATATCTAACTCCTTAATTTGTAACTCTTGTGTTTTTAGTAGCTTTTTATACTCTTGGAGTTGTTGCTCTTTTAACTCCATTGAAAGTTTAGGTATATCTAATATATTTGAAATATAATCAAACTCTACAACAACTCTTTTTACTAAAGTTTTTTGATTAAAATTTAATATTATTTGTGGGTCGTGGTGTAAAAAGTATAAATCTCCACTACTACTTAAAACTCCATTATGCTCAATTTTAGTAATATCAAACTCTGTATCATTTACAAAAATACTCTTTAGCTTAATTTTAAATGCATACTCTAAAGGGTCAATTCTAATTGCATAAATATATTTATCGATATTTAATTGTTCAAATATTATATAACTACTCTCTAAAGAGTAAAAACTCTTATATACCTCTTTAGAGTTAAAACTATTACCACTATCAATAAATAGTAGAGCCTCCTCTTTTTTCTCTAACTGATATTGAACCTTATCTACTCTTTTTTTAGCTTCAATAATAAATTGGTAAACTTCACCATATTTATGGTAGTATAAATTGGTAGCTATAGAATTTGCTATATCAGTATAGTTTTTACGAAACTCTGTTTGTGGTGGGCTCTTATATACAGCACTCTCATAAGATATTTGCAAGTTAGAATCTGCAATTAATTTATCTATTGTCTTTTTTGTGAAAAATCTTATATGAGTATTATCTAAAAGTCCAGTGCTTTGATAGTTAAAGCAATTATCTAAAAGCTCCATAATAATTGAATTATGGGCAATATTTGGCAAAGAGATAAGAATACTTCCACTATCTTTTAGTAAACTTTTAGCTTTTTTTAATACTAATAGTGGGTTATAAAGATGCTCTAATACATCAGCAAAAATAATATAATCAAACTCTATAGTGTTAAACTTCTCTAACCAACTATAGTTTTCAATATCATCAACAATAATCTCTTCAGAATATCTCTTTGCATCTTTTGCTGCTTCTTTATCTATCTCAACACTATAAACTTTACAAAATAATTGCTCTTTTAGATATTTTGTTAATCTACCATTTGCAGGACCAAATTCTAAAATAGTGCTATTTGGTTTAATCCTATCAATTATAATCGATAAACTATTTTGAGTTTGAAGGTCTAAATTTATATTATATTTGCTCATAAAAAAACTCGATTTCATTTGGGTATAGTGAAATTATACAATCATCTATATTATCTACAGATATAATGGTTATATTTGTTGCATTATGTATCCAGTGTTGTTGTATATGGTTTTGTTGTGTCCCTTCAGAGAGTGCAACTGTAACTAAATACTCTTTAGGAAAAAGTTTTGGAACTTTAAATTTAATTTTTACTCTATTTTTACTATTTTTAGGCACTCTTTTTATTTCACTTTTATACATATAAGAGTTAAAAGTAATAATATTATTATTAAGAGAATCTTTTAATAAAAGACCTATTGCAACATCATGAAGCTCAATTTCTGTTATAAAATCACATATAAATATAACCTCTTCTCCTTGTCTTAATACATTTATACTATTTCCATATAAATCAAAGAAACCAATAGCTGTTATTAAAGCTCTCTTCTCTCCAAATGACTCTAAATTCTGCACATTAATTAAACTTTTATCTTCTGTTTTGTTTCTATTAGTAGATTTATTCTCTATTTGTTCAAATTCCATTCCATATGACATAAATGATTTATAATTTTCTAAAATATCACTTGGCTCTCCACTTCTTTTTATAACTCCATCATTTAACCATATTACATAGTTGCAAAATTTATTTATTGCTTGTATATCATGACTTACAAAAAGTATAGTTGTTCCAGCTTCTCCTATCTCTTCCATTTTGCGAATACATTTATTTTGAAAGTGAATATCACCTACACTTAAGGCTTCATCTACTATAAGTATATCAGGTTCAACATTAATAGCTACCGAAAATGCTAATCTTGCAAACATTCCACTACTATACATCTTAACTGGTTGCTCAATAAATTCACCTATATTGGCAAAAGATAAAATAGAATCTATTCTTTTATCTATCTCTTCTTTTGTAAAACCCATTATAGTTCCATTAAGATAGATATTCTCTCTTCCACTCATCTCAGGGTTAAAACCAGCTCCCAACTCCAAAAGAGATGCAATTTTACCATTTACCTCTACCTCTCCACTTGTTGGAGTAAGCACACCGGTTATAATTTTTAATAAAGTGGATTTTCCTGCACCATTTTTACCAATAATGCCTACTCTCTCACCCTTTTTAACCTTGAAGTTTATATCTTTTAAAGCATAAAATATGTGATGATAACTCTTTTTAAAAGGATTAAGTGCCTCTTTTAGTCTATCTTTTGGAGAATCATAAAGATTATATATCTTTGTAAGATTTTTAACACTTATAGCAATACTATTTTGCAAACAATTCTCCTAAAATTTTATAATATTCCATCAAACTCAGGTTATTAGCTACTCATTTAAGCCCATATTATACAATAAAAGATTTTAACTTATCAAAGTTTCTAATAATATTATGATATAATTTAAAATGGTTCTTAAAAAAATAGGTAAAAATACTCTTTGCCCTTGTGGAAGTGGGCAAAAGTATAAAAAGTGTTGTTATATCTATCATCAAGGTGCTTTAGCAAAAGATGCTTTAAGTTTAATGAAAAGTCGATATAGTGCTTATGCAGTGGGTGATGTAAACTATATTATTAAAACTACCCATCCTAGCAATAGCGACTATTTGGAAGATACAAAACTTTGGAAAAAGCAGATAAAAGATTTTTGCAATAGTGTTAGTTTTGATAATTTAGAAATTTTAGAGTTTATAGATGGTAAAAATGAAGCTTTTGTTACATTTAGGGCAACTTTAAGTGGTAAGTTTATGGTAGAAAAGAGTAGGTTCTTAAAGATAAATAGCAGTTGGCTTTATATAGAAGGAGAGTTTAAATGATAATTTTTATACATGGCTTTGGAAGTAGTGGATTTAGTTTTAAAGCAGATAGAACGAGAGAGTATTATGAAGGCAAAGAGTCTGTTTTGTCACCCTCACTTTCCTATGTTCCACACTTAGCAATTAAGACATTAGAAGAGATAATAGAGTATGCCTTAACAAAAGAGAGTGTTAAGCTAATTGGCTCATCACTTGGTGGATATTATGCCATCTATTTAAGCAATAAATATAACTTAAAGGCTGTATTAATTAATCCAGCAGTAAATGCGCCTAAAACTCTGAGCGAATATGAAGGAATGGCAACAAATTATTATGACTTAAGCAAATTTGAGTGGAATGGCTCATATGTAAAACAGCTTAAAGAGATAGATGTTTTAAATCCAAATCAAGATAATCTACTATTAATGTTACAAAAGGGTGATGAGGTGTTAGATTATAAAGAAGCAATAGATAAATTACCAAATGCAAAACTTATTTTAGAAGAGGGTGGTGACCATAGCTTTTTAGGGTATAAAGAGCATTTACCAAAAATAGAAGAGTTTTTTAAGTAGTAATATAAAATTAAAATCAAATATAATATTAAGGGGTATAGGTGTAGAGGTGTGAAGGAGTAGAGATAAATTGATAATATTACTCTCTATACACCTCTTCTCCTCTAACCCTATACTCCTTTGAAATTTATTTATGTTTAATTTTTACTGCTACTTAAAAGTTAGATTTAAAAAGGAGTTAAATGAAAAAAATATTACCTATTATACTAGTTGTTATTATACTTACTCTATCAGCTTATTTTTTACTATTTAAGCCAAATGGTGATAATAAAAATATAGAAGTTATTAAAATATCAGAGTTTAATAAAAACCCAAGTTGTGCTAGGTTACCTATCTTTCTTTATAAAAATAAAATTACAAGACCTGTTATAGATTTAAGTCAAACTAAATATAAAGGAGTTGCATTTCATTATGGTAGAGGCTTTAGAAAAGTTTTACATAAAAAAGAGTGGGAGAGGTTTGATGCTTTAGGAACATATACTATTACTCCAAGAGGTGATATATATTTGACTCCAAATCCTTTTATAAGTATAAAACCAACAACATTTAACTTACAAAAAGCTATATATAAAATTGATAGTAATAGTGGAAATTTAATAAGATGGATGGTAATAGATGAGGTTAAACCAACTGCTAATAATCCTTATGGTTTAATATCAATAGAGTATGATTGCAAAGATAATACTCTTTGGGCAAGTGCAATAGATAAGAGTGATTATAGAGGAAGCAAGGGTAGAATTTATCATATAGAGCCAAAAGATAAGAAGATTTTAGAGAAAATAGAGAATTTTGATGCTTTAACAATTAAACTATTACAAACTAAATCACAAAGACTCTTATTAGCAGGTAGTGCAATAGATAACTCTTTATACGCTTTTAAATTTAATGGCAATAAAATAGCTAAAAAGCCAATTAAGTTATTAACCCTCCCACAACCAAATTTACATATACGAAAAATTAAGATTGTGGGTAAAAATATGTTACTATTAGAAGCAATCAAATTTAAATACTCTTTAGTAGCAGAGAGTAATAAGAAGCAAAGATATATATATATTGCAAAATATAATCCAGATAATGGCAAATGGGTAATAAGTAGTAAGTAGTAACAAGGTGCAATG
>CAYMGA010000057.1:0-7093 GCA_964389865.1 uncultured Nitratifractor sp. | reverse complement strand
GTTAATAGAGTATGGGTATGAAGTGGCTTTAAAAAATTTAACTATTTAACAAAATTAAGAATCATAAATTTTTTATCTTCCATCTAATGGGTTATCACTTCTATTTTTTACTTTTCTAGTCTCATCTTTAAAAGTAAATTGACTAAAAGATGAACCATAAATAATACAACCTTTACAACCTGGGTCACATTTATGTTTTAATTTTTTACACCAATCTATAATTTCACCATTTTTTGTTAAATATTGACATCCCCAACCACTTGCCATATTAACTCCTCTTAAAAACTATATTTACTCCATAAAAATGGAGTAATAAAAGTTTAATTAGTTTTTATCTTGGTCAACTATTTTATTAGCTGCAATCCAAGGCATCATATCTCTTAATTTTTTACCTGTTTTTTCAATTGGGCTATTTGCCATATTTTTTCTTTCAGCATTCATTCTAGGATAACCTGCTTGTCCTTCTAAGATAAAGTCTTTTGCAAATTGTCCATTTTGTATCTCTTTTAAGATTTGCTTCATTGCTTTTTTAGACTCTTCGTTTACAACTCTAGGACCACTTACATAATCACCATATTCAGCTGTATTTGAGATAGAGTATCTCATATCTGCAATACCACCTTCGAACATTAAATCAACAATTAATTTAAGTTCATGAAGACACTCAAAATATGCCATCTCTTCTGGATAACCAGCTTCTGTAAGAGTTTCAAAACCTGCTTGAACAAGTGCAGTTACACCACCACAAAGAACAGCTTGTTCACCAAAAAGGTCAGTTTCAGTTTCATCTTTGAAAGTTGTCTCAATAATTCCAGTTCTTCCACCACCAATTGCAGATGCATAAGATTTTGCAAGTTCAAGTGTATCTCCACTAGCATCTTGAGCAACTGCTACTAAATCTGGAATACCACCACCTTTTACAAACTCACTTCTTACAGTGTGTCCTGGAGCTTTTGGTGCTACCATCATTACATTAATATCTGCTCTTGGTATAATTCTTCCATAATGAATATTAAATCCGTGTCCAAAAGCAATTGTTGCACCCTCCTTAAGATTTGGCTCTATCTCATTTTTATAAATCTCTGCTTGGTTTTCATCTGGTAGTAAAATCATTACAACATCAGCTTTTGCAGTAGCTTCAGCAACGCTTAAAACCTCAAAACCTTTAGCTTCTGCTTTTTTCCAAGAACTTCCACCTTTTCTTAAACCAACAACAACTGTTACACCACTATCTCTTAAATTCTCTGCATGTGCATGACCTTGGCTACCAAAGCCAATCATTGCTACTGTTTTAGATTTAATTATATTTAAATCACAATCTTTATCGTAATATACATTTAAACTTGACATCTATTTTCCTTTTAATCGTTTTTGCGATTATAGCTAAATGAGGATAATATTAAACTTTAATGCAAAATAGGTTGCATTTTCTTTTTTAATTTTTAGGTATAATAGCAATAAAAAAGGATATTTTTAATGATAGAAAAGTTTAAGACATACTTTTTAATGACAGCATTAACACTATTTTTTATATTTGTAGGTAAATTAATTGCTGGTCAAACTGGTATGGTTATTGCATTTATAGCAGCAGTTGGTATGAATTTTTATGCATACTATTATAGTGACCAACAGATATTAAATCACTACGATGCGATACCTGTAACCCCATATGAAGCACCTGAACTTTATGAAGTTGTAGAGAATTTAGTAAGAAAAGCTAATCTTCCAATGCCAAAAGTATATATTATAAATGACCCAATTCCTAATGCTTTTGCAACAGGAAGAGATTATGAACACGCAGCAGTAGCAGTAACCACTGGTATTTTAGATTTATTAACAAAAGAAGAGTTAGAAGGTGTATTAGCACACGAATTAAGCCACATTAAACACTACGATATGCTAATAGGAACAATAGCTGCCACAATTGCTGGAGCTATCTCTTTACTAGCTAATTTTGGTATGTTATTTGGTGGAGATAGAGAGAATAGGAACCCTATAGTAGAGATTGCTTTAATGATTTTGGCACCACTTGCAGCAACTATTATACAAATGGCAATTAGTAGAAGTAGAGAGTTCGAAGCAGACCGTGGGGCAGCACTAATTACAAGACATCCAGAGTGGTTACAGAGTGCATTATCTAAATTAGAAAACTATGCCTCACAAGGAGTTGTGCATAATGCAGACCCAGCTACTGCACATCTATTTATAGTTAATCCTCTAAAAGCACTACAAGGTGGCTTTAGCTCTCTATTTTCAACCCATCCTAGCACAGAGCAAAGAATCGAAAGATTAGAAATGCTAAAAAATGAGCTTAGATGACACCATTTGTAATTAGATTAACAAAAGGCTTTAAATTAGAAGATTTAGAGCCTAATGAAAAAGAGATACTAAATAATTTAGAGCAATTAGGTGCTATCGAAGAGGTAGATGGATTACTAAAACTAAAATCTATATATCGTGCTGGTCAAATTTATATATCTCAAAATGGTAAAGGCTTTTTAGAGTCTATGTTTAAAGAGCAAAAAGATTTGCTTATTGAACCAAAAGATTTGAAAGATGCAAAACATGGAGATTTTGTAGTAACTAAAAGAGTTATTGCAAGACGGGGCAGACCAAGTGGCAAAGTGATTGCTATAATTAAAAGAGCCGTATTGAAAAGTATATATATACTCAAAAAGATAGATAATCAAATTAAATTTTACGATATTAAAACAATGCTTGAAGGCAAAATATATAAAGAAAATGAAGATATATCTATTTACAAAGAGGGAACACTATTTGAAGTAGATGCTTTAAATAATAAAGTTGTATCAATTATTGGTAATATAAAAGAGCCTAAAGTTGATGAAAAAATATCTCTTTTACTATACAATAGATATGATGAATTTCCAGCCCAAGCAGTTAAACAAGCAAAAGATGTGCCTTTAGTTGTAAAAGAAGAGGAGATTAAAAAAAGAGTAGATTTAAGAGATTTGCCATTTTGCACAATAGACCCAGTAACTGCAAAAGATTTTGATGATGCAATATATTGGGATAAAAACTCTTATACACTCTATGTTGCAATTGCAGATGTTAGCCACTATGTATCATACTTTAGTCCAATAGATAAAGAGGCAATAAAAAGAGGTTTTACAACTTATCTACCACATAAAGCTTTTCCAATGTTACCAAGAGAGTTAAGTGAGAATATCTGTTCACTAAAACCAAATGTTGATAGATTAAGTTTTGTAGCTAAAATTATTTTAGATAAGAGTAGTTTAAAACCAATAAAAAGTGAATTTTTTGAAGCAGTTATAAACTCTAAAAGGCGATTTAATTATGATGAGATAGATAAATTTTTAGCTAAAGAGTATATTGCGAAAAATAGTAATGAAAAAAAAATATTTGAATATCTTGAACCTCTATATAAAATTACAAGAGAGCTTAAAGCTAAAAGATTAAAGAGAGGTTTTGACTTTAGAAGCGAAGAGATAAAACTGCAATTAGATGCTAAACACCTCTTAAAAGATACAACTATTGAAACAGGAACACCATCTCACTCATTAATAGAAGAGTGTATGCTACTTGCAAACCAAGAGGCAGCAAAACGATTTAGTGGCGAAGGTGATGCAATCTTTAGAATTCACGATACTCCAAGTGAACAAAAGATAGTTAACTTAATCGCTCAGTTAGCAAATATTGGAATTTTTGTAGAAGCTAGTGAAGATATAGAAAAAACTATTCGAGATATACAAGAAGAAGCAACTAAACTTAATTTAGAGCATGAAGTAGATGAGTTAATTATACAATCTATGAAACAAGCAAGTTATAGCTCCTTTAATATTGGACATTTTGGATTAGGCTTTGACTACTATAGCCACTTTACATCTCCTATTAGAAGATATAGTGACCTTATTTTACATAGACTAATAAAAGCACAATTAAGAGATGATAAAAAGGAGTTAGAGTATCTGTTAAGAAATATAGAGCCTCTAAGTGCAAGGGTTAGCGAATTAGAGAGAGAAGCTACAAAATGCGAATGGGACTTTAGAGATAGAAAATTTGCAAGATGGGCAAAAGAGAATATTGGTAATAAATTTTTAGCTGAAATTATAGAAATTGATATAGAAGATACAAATAAAGGGGCAACTGCAAAATTATTAAATGGTGCTAGAGGAGCAACAGTAACATTAAAAAGTTATAACTCAACACTATTTGATAAGATAGAGATAGAAATAACAGAAGCTAAAATAGATAAACCAACTATTATGGCAACTGAAATATCAAAAATAGAGAGTTAAAATGTATAGAAGTGAATTTGAAAAAATTTTATTAAAAGATTTGCCACGAATAGTCTTGTTATATGGAGAGAATGATTTCTTTTTAGACTATTATGCCCAACTATACAAAGATAAATTAAATGCTAAAGAGGATATGTTACAACACTTCTTTGACGATTATAATTATGATAGTGCTAAATCTTATCTATCGCAAGGCTCCCTATTTGGTGGTATAAATCTATATATTTTAAGAAGTGATAAAAAAATTAATAAAAAAGAGTTAGAAAGCTTAATAGCAAGTTGTAATAAAAATAGTGATAACTACTTTTTATATCTATTTGAGGGTGGAAGCTCTAATGCAAAATCATTAACTACAACTTTTTCTAAAAAGAGGGGTGCTATCTATGTTAGATTCTTTGCACCAAATATGAAAGAGGCAACAGAATTTGCAAAAAAACGCGTTCAAGAGTTAAATGTAAAAATTACTCCTTATGCATTAACATACTTAATTAATACATTGAATTTAAATTTAGCTTTAATATCTAAAGAGTTAGAAAAATTATCTATTCTTGATAAAAATATAGAAATATCAGATATTGACTCTTTAGTTTACTCTAGTGCACCACTAAGTGTTGAAAAAATGCTAATATCTCTATTTAAAAAAGAGAATGTTATTGAGACATTAGAAAAATTAATAGAGTTAGGCGAAGATGAATTTACAATTTTAAGAGCTATACAAAGATTTGTTCAACAACTCTTTTTATTTCATGCATATATTAAATTAAACGGAAAACCAAACTCTAAAGAGATTTTAGGATACCAACTTCCAAAGTATATAGAAGAAGAGAGAGCGTATTTGGCTATTAAAATAAAATCTTCGAAATTACTTAAAATATATCAAACATTAATAGATGCCGAACTAACTATTAAAAGCTCTTCTCAAGCTAATAAAACTACATTACTTTATTCATTAATTACAAACTTAAAAGATATTCTATAAAATTTTAAGTTATTTTAGTTATAATTTCGCTTTAAAAATTCTTTCTCATCTATTTAGTTAGGTGGGATAAAAAGCCAAAAGAAGGAAGACAATGAATTGTTATGAAACACTTGTAATCATTAAGCCTACGCTTACTGAAGAGGAAATTGCTAAACAAGTTGAACTTGTATCTAGCTATGTAACTGAACAAAATGGTGAAATATCTGCAATAGATAAAATGGGTATGCGTCAATTAGCGTATGAAATCGATAAAAATCCTCGTGGATATTATGCAATTATCTATCATAAGTCACCAGCTGCTGCTATTGATGAAGTAGAGAGAAAATTAAGATATAATGAAAATGTATTAAAATTCTTTACTGTAAAATATAGTAATAAAAAAGAGATTGCACAATTTGATAAGCTTGTAGCTGCTTGTAGTAAGACTACAAAAGAAGAAGCTCCCCAAACAGAGGAAGCGTAACTAAAAAAGGACTCCTATGTATAATAAGGTAATTTTGGTTGGAAATCTAACAAGAGATGTAGAAATTAGATATACAAGTAGTGGAACAGCGTTAGCAAAAGTTGGAATTGCTACTAATCGTCGTTTTAAAAGTGCTAATGGCGAAATGAAAGATGAGACGATGTTTATCGACTTAACATTTTTTGGTAGAACAGCAGAAGTTGCAAACCAATACCTAAGGCGTGGGAGTAAAGTTTTAGTTGAAGGAAGACTGATTTTAGAGCAATGGGTTGCTCAAGATGGCACAAAAAGAAGTAGGCACTCAGTAACAGTTGAGAGTATGCAAATGTTAGATACAAGAGCTGATGCACAACAAAATAACCAATATAGTAATAGTGGTTATAATAGTGCACCACAAACTCAATATCCACAAAATGAGTATCAACAACCTTCAACTCAACCTAAACCTACTCAAAACTCTATGCCACCTAAAGAGCCAACGATCCCAGAGATCGATATAGATGAAGATGAAATACCATTTTAGGAGATAAATTATGGCAGAAAGAAGAAAGTTCAAAAAAAGATTTTGTAGATATTGTCAACAAAAGATTGACTATATAGATTATAAAGATTTAAACCAATTAAAATTTAGTTTAAGCGAAAGATATAAAATTATGCCTCGTCGTTTAACAGGTAACTGTAAAAGACATCAAGAGCTAGTATCAGCTTCTATTAAAAGAGCAAGACAAGCTGCATTTATTCCATATGTAGTAGATAGAAAAAGAGTTATCGCTAACCCTTTTGAATTAATTAAATAATTTAAAAATAAAAGCTTTTAAGCTTTTATTTTACCCTCCTCTTACTCTTACTTTTTCAATTTTTTAAGATATAATATTATCAAATTAAGCTCAATAGATTATTTTATCTGTTAAATTCATAAAAGTTTTAAAACATTAGTTGGCTGGAGTATTATCTATGTATAAAATATTTAAAATTATAGTTATCTCTATAATTGCTATTATAGTATCTAATAGTTGCTCTGAACAAAATAAAATTAATGATAGAATTTTAAGAAACAAAATTATAGGAACTTGGCATAAAACACTTAAAAGAGGAAACTTCATACTATATGTAACAACTAAATTTTATAGAAATGGAATATTTAAAACAGATGCTATTAGAAAATCTTTAACTAACTCTACAAAAGTTAAATTATATGCTAAAGGTAGTTGGCATATTAGTAAAGGCTACTTAATAGAACATACTACAAGTAGCAATTTTGACCGTATTGGCTCATACACAAAAGATAAAATTATAGCTATAACAAAGAAACAATTTGCTTATAAAACTAATAAGGGTAAAATATTTACTTATAGTAAAAAGTAAATATTT
>CAYMGA010000056.1:0-7118 GCA_964389865.1 uncultured Nitratifractor sp. | reverse complement strand
CAGTTAAATTGGTTTCTACTGCTGGTGTTGGAACAATTGCTTCTGGTGTTGCAAAGTGTTATGCTGATAAGATTATTATTAGTGGTGGAGATGGTGGAACAGGTGCTGCACCTATTGGTTCTATTAGATTTGCAGGTAATCCTTGGGAACTTGGGCTTGTAGAGGCACACAATTCACTTAAAGCAAATGATTTAAGACAGATGGTTAGAGTTGAAACAGATGGTGGTCTAAAGACTGGTTTAGATGTTGTAAAAGCTGCAATTTTGGGTGCAGAAGAGTATGCATTTGGAACAGGAGCATTGGTTCTTGTAGGTTGTGTGATGCTTAGAGTTTGCCATTTAAATACTTGTGCAGTTGGTGTTGCAACTCAAGATCCACTTCTTAGAGCTAGATTTAAAGGTAATGTAGATAGAGTTGTTAATTACTTTAATTTTGTAGGACAAGAGGTTAGAGAAATTTTAGCATCTTTAGGTTATAAGAGTTTAGAAGAGATTATTGGTAAAACAGAGCTTTTAAAAGTTATTGATGATGAGTTTGCTAAGAAATTT
Source organism: uncultured Nitratifractor sp. (assembly GCA_964389865.1). Taxonomy (GTDB): domain Bacteria; phylum Campylobacterota; class Campylobacteria; order Campylobacterales; family Sulfurovaceae; genus JAADEQ01. The sequence continues at coordinate 6,570 of CAYMGA010000056.1, read as the reverse complement.
GACTTTGAAGCATTACTTAAAAAGGTTGATGGTATAGATACTTGCCAAGTAGAGTTTAATGAGCCATATGATAAAAATGAGTATGAAAAAGAGATTTTAGAAGAGCTTATGTCAACTATTAAAAACCCTACAGCTCAAGTTGTTATCAATAAGAAAATATCTAATTTAAATAGAAGTTTTGGTGCTAGAATTTCTGGTGAAATTGCGGCTCTTTATGGTAATAGGGGCTTAGATGATGATACTATCACAATTAATTTAGAAGGAACAACTGGTCAAGCACTTGGAGCATTCTTAAGTAGAGGTGTAACAATTAATGTTAAGGGTGCAGGAAATGACTATATAGGTAAAGGAATGAGTGGAGGTAAAATTATTATCTCTTCTAGTAAAGGGAGTGAGAATTTCTCTTTAGGTGGTAATACTTGCCTTTATGGTGCAACGGCTGGAACTCTATATATTGCTGGACAAGTTGGAGAGAGATTTGCAGTTAGAAACTCTGGTGCAACAGCAGTTGTAGAAGGAACTGGAGACCACCCATGTGAGTATATGACAGGTGGAACAGTTGTAATATTAGGAAAAACAGGCTCTAACTTTGGTGCTGGTATGACAGGAGGAAGAGCATTTGTTTATGATGTAGAAGGAACACTTTATAATAGAGTAAATCAAGAGTTAGTAGAGGTTGTTAAAATTAACACTGAAGAGTTAGATACAGATATGTTCGAATTAAAAGCTCTACTTAAAGATTATTTAGCAAAAACAGGCTCTAAAAAAGCTAAAGATATTTTAGACAACTTTAGATTAGAGATAAATAACTTCTGGATGGTAATTCCAAGAGGTGCTAAAGCTACACTAGAGGTTGGTAAAAAAGGGGAGTAACTCTCTTATTTACCAATGAATTAGAGAGTTTGAATCATAAAGAGTTTTTAGCAAAAATATTAATTGATTAAAATTTCCTTTAGACATATTTTGTAATATCTTTTTTAAATATACTGTATAATAAATTCCAAATAATGGAGTTTTTATAAAAGGTATATATATGTTGCTATTTAGGGTTTTATTTCTGCAAATTGTATTATTATCTTCATTTTATTTAGAATTATATGCACAAGAGAGTAGTGTAAATTCTATATTAAAAGAGTTACAAATATTAAGAGCAGATATTACCCTAAAAGATTTAGAGAGTGCAAAATTTAGTCATTTTAATAGTAATTATCTCACTATCTCTTCAGATGATAAACCTCTTTGGATAAAGTTAATTTTATATAATAGATTAAGTAAAAAGGTTGATTTAGATATATCTTTTAGTTCACCCTTAATAGATAAAATAGATGTATATAAAAAAGATAAAAAAGTTATTTTATTTAAGCATTTAGATTACAGAAAAAAAGATACTATATTACCACATTTTAATATAATTTTAAACTCTAATAGCACTAAAACCTTTTATATAAAAATAAAGAGTAGCTTTATTAAAACAAATTTTACTATTGATGTTAAAACCAAAGCTCAATTTATCTCTCAAGATAGAGTGGATAAGTTATTAAATATCTCTATTTTTGGTTTTATTTTAGCTTTAATTATACTATTTTCTCTTCTATTTATATATTCAAGAGATAAAAGTTTACTCTTTTTTGTAATATATTTAATTATATCATTATATCTATTTCTATTTAGTTCAGGACTAATGGCACTATATATACCTTACCTTTTGGTAAATTTGACTTTTAATATATATGTTATTTTATTAAATATACTATTTATCTCTTTTTCTATCTATTCAGCTCTATTTCTAAAAATAGATACGAGTGCAAAAATATTGGCTATCTATAAAATTTTAAATGCTATGTTTTTTATAGAAATTTTAGTAGCTAGTTTTATTAAATTACCAAATTATATTTTGCTTATAACTTCTATACTATTTTTGGTTACAAATATTTTTATAGGTATCAATCGCTTATTTTTAGGAATTAAAGAGGCAAGGTTTTATATATTAGGCTTATCTATTTTAGGTATATATTTAATTACTAAATTTTTTATTAGAGAAAATATTGATATGTTAATCTATTTAATTAGTACACTATTTTTATCATTAGCTTATTTAGATAGATTATATTTAAACAAAAATAGAGAGATAGCTAAGTTAGTAAGTAAATTTGATAAAAAGTTTATTTTAGAAAAAAAGATAGAGGAGTCTAAGTCTGAGTTAGAGAGATTAGAAAAGTGTAATATTTTATTAAAAGAGGAGATTAATGTAACTCTTAAAAAGAGTCTTGAGAGTACAATTTCTATGTTGCAAATACAAAGTAGAAAGCTATCTGATACTACTTTATTAAACTCTTTAAATAAAATAGAACAAAAACTATTATCATTAGTTAGAGTTTATAATTATTTGATGCAATATTCTAATTTAGATAAAATAGATATGCGAGAATTTATAGAAAAACTAATTGTAGATACAATGGCTGACTATAAAGATAGTGATAAAGATATAACTATTATTACAGATATTGATGCAAAGTTAAAACTTCAAGATGCTTTGTATATTGCATTATCTATTGTAGATTCAATATCTACAAGTTATAACAATAGAAGTAAAGATAGAGTTAAAATTATTATTAAAGAGTTAGATGATAGTTATAAATTCTCTATGAAATATAATAATAAAAATAATAAAGTTTCATTTTTTCACAAACTATTTTTTGGAAAAAGTATTAATATTTTTAGAAGTTAAAGTAGAGTTATTTTGCTCTACTTTTAAATGGGTCTAGTTTTAATATTATTAAATCAGCTATTATATTTCCAAGAAGTGTTAAGAGTGCTCCAATAATTAAAATTCCCATAATTACAGGATAATCTCTACTAAGAGCTGCTTGAAAAAATAGTAAACCCATTCCATCTATTGAGAATATTTGTTCTAATATAACACTACCTCCAAGTAGTCCTGGTAGAGATAGTCCTAAAATAGTTACAATAAAAGGCATTAGATTTTTATAGATATAAACTTTTTTTATTGTTTTATCGCTTAAGCCTCTAGCTTTTGCAAAGAATATATAGTCACTTTTTAATATATCTATTGTTAAAGACCTTATATATAGCATAAGTGAACCAAAAGAGGTAAAAACAATTACGCTAATTGGTAATACTAAGTGATAAAGCATATCTAAATAGTGTGATAATCCCTCTTTTGGTTTCATGCTCTCTAATCCTGTAATTGGAAACCAATCTAATTTAAATCCAAATATAATTATTAAAATAAGTGCTAAGTAAAACGATGGAGTTGCATAGCTAAGTAGAGCAAATTGTTTTAATATTTTATCAAACTTTCCACCCTTTATTGCACTATCTATCCCAAATTTAAGTGCTAAAAAAAATACTATAATCATAGAGATTATATTTATAATGAGGGTTACTCCTATACGACTTTTTATATCTTCTAAAACACTATTTCCACTTACAAAAGATACTCCAAAATCTAATGTTAAAATAGATTTTAACCAGCCTAAATATTGCTCTAGTAGAGGTTTATTTAAACCATAAACCTCTTTTAAATGATCTATTGCTTCTGGTGTCATATTTGGATTTAAACCACCAGCACCAAAAAAGCTATTTGGTGCTGCATATATTGCTAAAAATGAGATAATAGATATTAGTAGTAAAACAGTTATTGTATATACTACTTTTTTTGCAACTATCTTAAGCAAGTAACCCTTTCTTTATCAATTTTGCAAACTCTTTAGCATTTAGCGAAGCAGAGCCTACTAAAACTCCATCTACACTATCAATTTTTGCAATATCTTCTATTGAATCAACTTTAACACTACCTCCATAAAGCAAATCAACCTTAAATTGCTCTTTTAATTTATTATGAACTAATTTTATATCTTCTACTGTAGCACTAACTCCAGTTCCAATTGCCCATATTGGCTCATATGCAATAGTTAAATTTTTATAATTTACATCTATACCTTCAAATTGAGAAAAAAGGTATTCAAATAGTGCCTCTTGCCCTTGCTCTCTTATATTTAGTGGTTCACCTATACAATATACTATATTAAAGTTATTTTCAGCAAAAAAGTTAAATTTTTTAGCTATAAAATCTTGACTCTCCTTAAAAATCTCTCTTCTTTCGCTATGTCCAATAAGAATAGTGTCTATTTTAAACTCTTGTAGTTGCTCTAATCCTAATTCTCCTGTATATGCTCCACTATTTGCAAAGTATGCATTTTGAGCTCCTATTACAACTTTGCCACTACTCTCTTGTAGGGCAGTTGCTGGTGGAAAAATAAATATTTCTTTAGAGTCAATATCTTTTAATTCTTGATTTAGTATCTTTATATATTCGCTTGTAGATGCTCTTGTATGGTTAGTTTTAAAATTTGCATAAAATTTCATATTAAGCCTTTAGAGCTTCTATACCTGGCAAGGTTTCGCCCTCTAAAAGTTTTAAACTAGCTCCTCCACCTGTGCTTACAAAAGTCATTTCATCTATATCTCCAGACCTTGCAACAACATCAGCTGTATCACCACCACCTACAATTGTAGTTGCATGAGTCTCTGCTACATAATGAGCCATTTTAGTTGAACCTTTTGCAAATTTATCCATTTCGTAAACTCCCATTGGACCATTCCAAATAATTGTTTGAGCATCATTTAAAACCTCTCTAAATAGTCTAGTTGATGCTGGTCCAATATCTAGCCCCATCCAATTTTTTGGTATCTCTTGCGTTGGTAGATATTTAACAGTGGTATTTTCTTTAAATTCAGCCGCTGCAACTATATCTACTGGTAGATATAGCTTTACACCTTTCTCTTTTGCTTTATCCATAACTAATTGTGCTTCATTTAAAAGTTCATCTTCTACTAGCGATTTACCAATTTCATATCCAAGTTGCTTTAAGAAGGTAAATGCCATACCCCCACCAATAATTAATTTATCTACACTATCTAATAGTTTATGAAGTGCTTGTAGTTTACCAGATACTTTACTACCTCCAACAATTGCAACAAATGGTCTTGTTGGTTCATTTAATATTTTACTAAAAAAGTTTACCTCTTTAGTTAATAAGAAACCAGCAGCTTTTGTCTCTTTTGTATAAAATTTTGTAATAGCATGGATTGATGCATGTTTTCTATGACAAGCACCAAATGCATCATTTATATATATTTCTCCAAATTGACTTAATTTCTTTGCAAACTCTTCACTATTTTCTGTTTCACCTTTATCAAATCTTAAATTTTCTAATAATAAAACATCACCACAAGCCATATTTTCAAAAAGCTCTTTTGCTCTAGGAGTAATTACAGCCCCTTGTTTTGAATCATCAAAATATAATCTATTTTTAATTTTTAATAGTGTATCTAATCTTTTAGCAACATCTTCTAGGGAGTGTTCGGGTGTAAAAACTCCGGCTTTTGGTCTTTCAAAGTGAGATGCTAATACAACTTTACATCCTCTATCTATGCAGTATCTAATAGTTGGTAAAGCTTCTCTAATTCTTCTATCGTCTGTTATATTTCCAAATTCATCTTTTGGAACATTAAAATCACATCTAATAAATATTGTTTTGCCATCAATGTCTATATTTTTAACTGTATTCATATTAACTCCATATTTATTTTCTCTATTTTACTAAAAAAAGGCTAAAATATGAGATAAGAAAAGATTAAAAGGTCAATTATGAGAGATAATGTAACCTATGCTCTATTTGGTGGGAGTTTTGACCCTCCCCATCTTGGGCATAAAGAGATAGTTAAAGAGTTACTTAAGTTAAAAATTGTAGATAGAGTTTTAATTGTTCCAACATATCTTAACCCTTTTAAAAGTAGTTTTAATATTAGTGCTAAAAAGAGGTTAGAGTTAGTAAAAAATACATTAAATTTAGAAAATGTTATAATAAGTAGTTTTGAAATAGAGCAACAAAGAGCAGTATATACAGTAGAGACATTTAAGGAGTTATCGAAAAAATATAATATTAAATATATTGTTATTGGTGCAGATAATCTTGAGAGTTTAACAAAATGGAGGGAGTTTAATTATTTAAACACTCAAGTAACTTGGATTGTAGCAACAAGAGATAATATAGAGTTAGATTGTTCCAAATTAAAGAAGTGTATAGAGTTACCAATTAGAATTAATGTAAGTTCTAGCGAGATAAGAGGTGGTAAAAAGTTAGAGTTTCTTGATGAAAAAATCAAATTTCAAGTGCTAAAAGAGTATAATTTAAAAAAAATTTGAGGAAATATATGAGTATAGATAGTAGAGTTGAAAATATAGTTAAAGTTTTAGATGATAAAAGAGGCGAAGAGATAGCTGTATTTGATTTAGAAGATAGTGATTATATAGCAAAAAAAGTTATCTTAGTTAACTCTCTTGGTGGTAAACATACTGGTGCATTATATGATAATTTAAGAGTAGCTTTTAGAGAATCTGGTGAAAAGATTTTAGGTGCAGATGAGAGTGATGAGTGGATAGTTATTGATTTAGGCGATATTTTAATTCATATAATGACACCACAATATAGAATGAGATACTCTATAGAAGAGTTTTTAAGAGATTTAAAGAGTGGTAAATTA
>CAYMGA010000055.1:0-7136 GCA_964389865.1 uncultured Nitratifractor sp. | reverse complement strand
TTCTCCTCTACACTTATACTCCTTTAAAATTTATTTGTGTTTAATTTTTACTAGTTACTCAAAAGTTTTACTCTATCTTTAGCTTCTTCTATTATATTTTCATCTTCACTTAAATCTAACCAATTAAAGCTTTTACCACTTTGTATTGTTCCATCTAAAATATCACCACTATTTCTATATTTTAAATCTAATTTTGCAATTTTAAAACCATCTAATGTATTACTAAACTCTTTTAATCTTTGGGGTGGCTCTTTTAAGTTTGTATATAAAAAACAGTAGCTATCTATGCCATATCGCCCTACTCTACCTCTTAATTGATGCAAAGTTGCTAAGCCAAATCTCTCTGCTCCTACTATTACAATAGTGGTTAATCTTGGCAAAGATATACCAACTTCTACAACTGTTGTTGCAAGTAAAATATTACCCTTTTCTCTAAACTCTATTAATACATCATCTTTATCTTTATCTTTACCATGAGTTACATATACTTTATCAAAATTCTTTTTCCAATAAGTTGTTGCTTCATTTAAAGAGGTATAAGGTATTTCACTACTTTTTTCAACTAAAGGATAAATAATTAATATTTGATATTTTTGTTCTATCTCCTTTTTAATATGCCATAAAAGATTATTAAAATCTTTTTTACCTATAGTTATTGTTTTAATTTTCTTCTCAAAAGGTAGAGTTTTAATTGTAGATATATCAATTAATTCAGACTCAATTAAAGCTTGACTTCTAGGAATTGGAGTAGCTGAAAATTGTAAATAGTGTGGATTTGAGTTATCTTTTTTTACTAATACATCTAACTTTGCTCTTTGATTTGCACCAAATCGGTGCTGTTCATCTACCATCACTAAAGCAACATTTGGTAAATCTTTTTTATACAAAAGTGCATGTGTGCCTATAATAAAATCTGCACTTTTATAATCTCCTATAGTATTTTTTTGAGATACAAAAGCAATATCTAACAAATTTGATAAATATTTTTTAGCCTCTTCATATAATTGATTAGCAAGTAGCGATGTAGGTGCCATAAGTATAGATTTATCTTTATTTGCAATTACTGCAGCAGCTAAAATAACCATTGTTTTACCACTACCTACATCACCAATAATTAATCTTTTAGCAGCTTTTTTATTAGATGATAAATCTTGCTCTATATCATCTATTACACTCAATTGGTCTTTTGTTAATTTAAATGGTAAATTATCTATAAATTTTTTTGGACTATTTCTTAACGCTTTAATAGGTTTATTAAATACTCTCTTTTTTCTAAATTTTGCTAAATGGTTATAAGCTTCTATAGATTTTAAATCTCTAATAACTTCACTTTTAAAACCTTTGCTATCTTTAATAATATTTAAACTTTTAGGAAAATGAAGATTTAAAAGTGTATTAATCTCTCTTTCATAAAGTCCTGTATTATATAAATTATCATAAGTTATATATCTCTTTATTAAAGCTCTTATTTGATTCTCTTGTAAATTTGTTTTATAAATTGGTAGTATATTACCATAACTCTTTAAAGATTGTGGTTGAGATATTTGTAAAATACCATTATAATAACTAGCTCTTCCACTAATTATATGTTCGCTATTAACTTTGAATAGCTCTTTATGATAAGGTGTAGTTTTAAAAAAAATAGCATTTGCTCTACTATTAAAATCTGTAAGGAATATATCTATTAATAATTTAGAGTTTACTACTCTAGTAGATAATACTTTAACTTTTGCAACTAAATTTTTACCATCTACTATACTTTTACTTAGAGTAGTATCTCTATAATTTGTAGGTATAGTTAAAGCTAAATCAAGAAGAGTTCTCTTTTTTAGCTTTTTTAATAGTATTACATCACTATCTTCAAACATCTATTTTTTGTTTGTAACAATAAAAAAGCTTATATCTTGAATCTCTGGATGCTCTTTTATAAAATTATTTAACTCATCTAATTTTAAGTTATCGATTATCTTTAACTCTTTTTTACTAAAACCTAAACCTAAACCACTGTAGTATTCATTAAATGCTCTATTAACTCTTTGTGAAAGTAGCTCTACTCTTAATGGCTCACTACCTGCAAAAAACTTCTTAGCACTATCTAGTTCCTCTTTTGTAACACCATTTTTTACAAAATTTTCTACAACCTCTTTAACTACATCGATTGCCTCTTTTTGACTCTCTAGTTTTGTTTGTAAATATCCACTAAAGTAGCTATTGGTTCTATTTACAACAAATCTTGAATATGCTGAATATGCTAGACCTCTTTTTACTCTTATCTCTTCCATTAAGCGACTTCCAAAGCCACTACTACCAAGAATAAATGATGCAACTTTTCCAATAACTCTTTTTGTATTATTTGCTTCCATATTATATGGAGCACCAAAATAGATATATGCTTGTTGTGTCTCTTCTTGTTGCTCTTTTAACTCTTTGCTATCTAAAGCTTTTATTTTTTTAATTGGCTCTACTTTACCTCTTTTTAAACTCTTAGCAAACTTTTTAACAAAATTTTCTACTTCTGTCTTATTAAAATCACCACCTGCTACCACAATTAAGTTATCTAATACTATATGAGTATTTATATACTCTTTTAAATCATCTAATTTTAAACTATTTATAGATTCTGGTGTTCCTAAAGATGGATTAGCTAAAGGAGTATTTTTAAAAAGTATAGAACGCAAACCATTTGCAGCTATATAATCAAAATCATCCCTTTTTTGATTTAATCTTGCTAATCGTTTATTAACTACTTTTTTAAATACCTCATCTTTATAATTTGGTGATTTTATTAAAGATATTAATTTATCTAAGCCATAATCAAACTGCTCTTTTAATGCTTCTATAGTGAATACAAAAGTCTCTCTACCACTATGGCTACTAAGCTCTATTGCCCTATCTTCTAACTCTTTAGCAAACTCTATAGCTCCTAGCTTACTATCGCCTTCATTTAATAAACTAGCACTTAAACTAACCAATCCTGCTCTATTAGATGCCAAAAATCCACTATCTTTAAATATAAACTCAACTGTTGTTAGTGGTAGTCTATTATCTTGTTCAAATATAATTGGTATATCAATACTGTTTACATTTACATGTAGTAAAGTTGATGCCATTAAATATCCTTGTAGTAAAATAGTTGCTATTATCTTTTTCATAATTTTAAAACTTTTCTAAAATATTATAAGCTGTATCTCTTTTTGCTGGATTTTCTCCAACATCTCTAATAAGCTCTATCATCTGTGCTTGATTCATACTATTTTTTGCACCTGCAGCTGAAACTACATTCTCTTCCATCATAGTTGAACCTAAATCATTAGCACCCCAAAGTAGTGCCATTTGCCCTATGTAACTACCTTGTGTAACCCATGAACTTTGTATATTTTTAACATTATCTAAAAATAGTCTTGCAACTGCTAAAAGCCTTAAATATCTATTAGAACTTTGCTTCTTTATCTCTGGATGCTTAGCTGCTAATGCAGTATTTGCTCCTTGAAATGACCACATAATAAAGGCTCTAAAACCTCCAGTTTTATCTTGAAGTTTTCTAACTACATCAAAGTGTTCTACTATTTGTTCATCACTCTCTAATGTTCCATACATCATTGTAGCAGTAGATTTAATATCTAATTTATGAGCCTCTTCATGAACTTCTAGCCATCTATCTCTATCCAGTTTTTTAGGAGCAATTAAATCCCTAACATCATCATTTAAAATCTCTGCACCAGCGCCTGGTATAGAGCTTAAACCTTTAGCTTTTAACCTTTTTAAAACTTCACTAATAGATATTTTAGAGCGTTTAGCAATATAGTCAATCTCAATTGCACTAAATCCATGTATTGTAATTTGAGGATACTTTTTATGAATATGCTCTACTAAATCTTCGTACCACTCTATCTCTAATTTTGGATGCACTCCACCTTGAAATAGAATTTGCGTTCCACCAATTGCTAGAAGCTCTTCTATCTTTTGGTCAATTTCCTCAAAAGTTAAAATATAGGCATCTTCATCTTTTTCGTGTCTATAGAATGCACAAAAGTCGCAATCTACCCAGCAAATATTTGTATAGTTAATATTTCTATCTACAACAAATGTAGTAATTTTTTTTGGATGTAATCTCCTCTTTTTCTTTAAGGCTAACTCTCCAAGCTCTTTTAAATCACCATTTTTAATTAACCAGATAGCATCTTCTACACTTAATCTTTTATCTATCTCTATATCTAAAGCCAATATTACCCCTTTTTTAAAGAGTCTAAAACACCATTTATAAATTGATGAGATTTATCATCTGCAAGCTCTTTTGATAACTCTATTGCTTCATTGATTACAATAGCTTTATCATTACCATCTATAACAATTTCATAAGCTCCTAATCTTAAAATAGACCTCTCTATTTTACCTAATTCATCAAAATCCCATTGTTTTAAATGTTTTTTTATCTCACTATCAATTGTAGATAAATTATCTATTGTTCCATTAAACAACTTTAAAGAGAACTCTCTTTGCTTATTTCGTATCTTTTTCTCTTCTAAAATATCTTCACAAAAATTTACTATTTTATTATTTCCTAAATCATATGCATAGAGTAAGCCAACTACTGCTGCTCTTGCTTGATGTCTTGTAGCCATTAGTTTAACTCTTTATAAAGATTTATCATTTCAACTAAACTAGCCATTGCTTCAGCACCTTTATTTCCAGCTTTTGTTCCAGCTCTTTCAATTGCTTGTTCTATACTATCAACTGTTAAAACTCCAAAAGAGACTGGTTTAGCATATTTTAATGTAACATTTGCAATACCTTTTGTTGCCTCTGCACTTACATAATCAAAGTGTGGAGTTGCACCGCGAATTACTGCACCTAAACAACATATAGCATCATACTTGCCACTAGCAAGAGCTTTATCTAGGGCAAAAGGAATCTCAAAAGCACCAGGAACTAAGATTAAATCTAAATCCTCTTCTTTTCCACCATGTCTTGCATAAAAATCTTTAGCACCCTCTACTAATCTATCTGTAATAAAGTGGTTGAATCTAGCACTTATAATTGCTACTTTTTTACTACTATCTACTTGTAAATTACCCTCTACTATATTCATTTTAATCCTTTAAATCATATTTATTTGTTGTATTTGAGCAACTAAATTTTTTAACTCATCTAACTTTATCATATTTGCACCATCACTCAATGCAATGCTTGGGTCAAAGTGTGTCTCGAAAAAGAAACCATCTACCCCAACAGCTGCAGCTGCTCTTGCAAGTGGTGGAACAAAAGAGCTATCGCCTCCACTACTTGCTGTGCCACTTGCCATCATTTGAACAGAGTGAGTTGCATCGAAAATTACAGGTGCAAACTCTCTCATAATTTTTAAGCTACGCATATCTACAACTAAATTACCATAGCCAAAAGTTGTGCCTCTCTCTGTAAGCCAGATACCATATTTTTTTGCCACATCGTAACTAACTTCGCCATCAAATCCTCTTGTTTTTAATACTTTTTTAACAGAATGCTCCATAGCTTGTGGTGCTAAAAATTGCCCCTTTTTAATATTAACTATTGCATCAGTTTTTGCTGCAGCTACTAAAAGGTCTGTTTGTCTGCAAAGAAATGCAGGAATTTGTAAAACATCTGCAACTTCAGCTACTGTTGTAGCTTGGCTACTTTCGTGAATATCGGTTAAAATTTTATAGCCAAACTCATCTTTAACCTCTTGTAAAAGCTTTAAGCCTTCATCGAGTCCAGGTCCTCTAAAGCTATCTATACTTGTTCTATTTGCTTTATCGAAACTTGCTTTAAAGTAAAAATCTATAGTGCAATCTTGGCTATACTCTCTAAGTTCTTCGGCAATTTTAAAAACTACATCTTTACTCTCTATAACGCATGGCCCTGCTATAAGTATCAAATGGTATCCTTTTTTAAACAGTGATTATATCAAAATTATCTTACAAGCACTGCATCTAAATGGCTAACATAAGCAGTATTTAAAACTCTAACACCTTTAGCTATACCATCATCTCCAACTGCAAAAATCACCTCTCCATTTGTGCTTTTTAGTAATTTTTTATGTGTTACAATATGAAATATCCAAACATTAGAGACACCTATACTCTTTGCCTCTTGCTTTTGAACATTTTTTGGTGGAATTTTAATTAATAAATTACCTCTATTTCCCTCTAATCCTGCAACTTTAATATTATAGTTTCCTGCTGGTTTATTCCTTAATTGAACAACTATATTATGGTAAACACTAAATAGGTCGTTGTAAGTAAAATAACTTAAAGGTCTCTTTTTTTCAGAAATCAATTTATCATTTTTCCAATTCTTTCTATGTTTAGTTATAACTTTTTTATTATAATCAAACATATACTCTAATAGACCTCTTTTTCTCTTAAAAGAGAAATTTTGTTTAAAATATTTTGCTTTATATATATTATTAGATACAAAACCTTCACTATGATACTTCTCTACCCTATTACCAGATAGAGTTTTAGCAAAACCAAAAGTTTTCATTGTTGCATCTATATTATAAGAGTTACTTCCTAAATTATAATTAACTTTTACCTCTCCTATTGTACCAAAGATAGGCGCTTTAACTTTATAGTATAGACTCTGTGCATATAATGAAACACTAAATAAAGATGCAATTAATAATCTCTTCATTACTATTTTCCTTTTTTTATCGCTATTATATCACTTTTTTGTGAAGTAATTGCAACAACCTACTATTTTGAAAACTTTTGCTATAATTGCATCAAATTTAAATTTAGGTTAATTAATGAAGAAAGTAGCAATCGTAGGAAGACCAAATGTAGGTAAAAGTTCTCTATATAATCGTCTTCTAAAAAGAAGAGATGCCATTACATCAGATGTTAGTGGAACAACAAGAGATGTTAAAAAAGGCATAGTTACGCTATTAGAAGATAGAGAGTTTCAACTTTTAGATACAGGTGGAATAGACTATACAAGCGATTTGTTTAGCAAAGTTGGCGATAAATCTATTAAAGCTGCTAAAGAGGCAGATATAATTATATATATGGTAGATGGCAAAACAATACCAGATGATGAAGATAAAAGTAGATTTTGGGAGTTACAATCTCTAAACAAACCAATGGCTCTGCTTGTAAATAAGATAGATAACGATAAAG
>CAYMGA010000054.1:0-7164 GCA_964389865.1 uncultured Nitratifractor sp. | reverse complement strand
GTCGATAATAGTATAATTATTTTATTCATTTTATCTCTTTTTCTGAATTGTAATACCATATTACGGTATTAAATAATTATATCTATTATAAATAACTTAAAAGTGTTATTTTTATGAGAGTTAATTTTAAAGCATAGTAATATTTAGACTACTTTACAGCATAACCATTTGGATTATTACTTTGCCATCTCCAAGCATCTTTACACATTTGGAAAATATCTCTAGTAGCTTCCCATTTTAACTCTTTTTTTGCTTTTGTAGGGTCAGCATAACAAGTAGCAATATCACCATCTCTTCTTGGTGCAAATTTATATGCAATATCTCTATTTGATGCTTTTTTAAAAGCTTTTACAACATCTAAAACAGAGTATCCTACTCCTGTTCCTAAATTATAGACTCCTACCTTATCTAAAGAGTTAAGTTTTTTTAGTGCCTGTAAATGTCCAGTTGCCAAATCGACTACATGTATATAATCTCTAACGCCTGTTCCATCATGGGTTGGGTAGTCATTTCCAAAAATATTTAAATACTCTAATTTACCAACTGCAACTTGTGTAATATATGGCATTAAGTTATTTGGTACTCCATTTGGGTCTTCTCCAATTAAACCACTCTCATGAGCTCCAACTGGATTAAAATATCTTAAGAGAATAATTTTCCATTCACTATCACTTATATATAAATCTTGTAAAATTCTCTCTATCATATATTTAGAAGTTCCATATGGATTTGTAGTTCCTCCAACTTCGAAACTCTCTAAAATTGGCATCTCTTTAGGCTCTCCATAAACAGTTGCAGATGAGCTAAATATAATCTTTTTACAATTAGCCTCTCTCATAGCTTCTAATAATTTTAAAGTTCCATTAACATTATTATCATAATATTCAAGTGGCTTCTTTACAGATTCTCCAACAGCTTTTAGCCCTGCAAAGTGGATAACTGAATCAATATTATACTCTTTAAAGACTCTTCTTAAAGCCTCTATATCTCTAATATCACCTTTTATAAATTTAACATCTTTTTTAATTATCTGCTCTACTCTTTTTAGTGCCTCTTTGTTAGAGTTTGAAAAATTATCATAAACTAAAAAGTCATAACCACTCTTTGCTAACTCTACGAGTGTATGCGTTCCAATATATCCTGCTCCACCAGTAACTAATACCACTATTTTCCCTTTTTTAACTCTTTTAACTTCTCTTTTAAAATCTTTTTCCCACTCTCTACACCTGGTTGGTCATATGTATTTATTTGTAAAAAAGCACCAATTATAGAGACTAATAACTCATATATAAATATCAACTCTGCAATATTATACTCATCTACTTTATCTATTGTAATTACATCAAATGGAATATCTCCCTCTTTTTTGATAGCCTCTATAGTTGCATCTGCTTGCATAGCAATAAGTTTTGAAAAGCTAACTCCCTCTAAATAGTCTAACTCTTTAATAGGGCTATTTTGTGGTACAACTATATGCTCTTCAAAATCTTTAACTTTAATAAAAGTTACAGTTTTATCTCTTTTCCCCTCCATAATAAGTTGCAAAAAAGAGTGTTGATCTACTGGACCTACAAGACCAACAGGAGTTAGTGCTTGTCGTGTCCCATTTTTATTAATTTTACCTAAACTTTCAGCCCAAAGTTGAACATACCACTTATTAAAACTCTCTAAAGATGATGAGTAACTAAAGAGGACATTAATATTAAATCTATGTTTATTCTCTACAATAAACCTAGCTTTTTCCATTAATATATCATAAATTTTTGCTCTTTCAAAGAAGCTCTCATATATCTTTTTTGCACCATTTAACATATTATCAATATCAACACCAACACATGCTAATGGCACAAGTCCTACTACACTAAATACAGAAAATCTACCACCAACATTTTTAGGAACTTCAAAAGTTATAAGTTCATTCTCATTTGCAAATTTCATTAATGGAGTATCTTTCTCACTAATTACTACTAAATTCTCTTTATTAAATTTAATTTTAGTAGATAGATATTTTAAGATAGCTATTGTCTCAACTGTTGTTCCACTTTTACTAATAGTTATAAAGAGTGTATTATCTAAATCTAAAGAGTTTAGTTTACTACTTATATCGATTGGGTCAGTACTTTCCATAAATATTAGATTTTTTAAACTCTTTTTTGTCTTTAAAAAATCATAAATAGAACTAGCACCTAAAGAGCTACCACCAATTCCTATTATAACTATAGTATCTTTATCTATACTACTAGCAAACTCCTTTATTTTAGTGGTATTTGCAAATGGTAATCTATAATAACCTATACTCTCTCTTTGGGCTCTTAATTGCTCAATTATATAATCGTTAGAGCGAATTTGGTAAAAATATTTTTTATACTCCACTATTTTCTCCTACTATAAAAAAAGTTAGTTGCCTCTACAAAACCATCTACATTTCCACAATCAAATCTTTTACCTTTAAATTTTAAACCTATAACTTTACCCTTTTTTGCTTGTTCTAAAATAGCATCAGTTATTTGTATCTCTCCGGCTTTACCAGGTTTTGTATCTCTTAAAATATCAAAAATATCTGGTGTTAAGATATACCTTCCAATAATCGCTAAATTACTTGGTGCATCTTTAGGCTCAGGTTTTTCTACCATTGTAGATACTAGATATAAATCATCTCTATTATCAATTTTTTCTCCAGCAATTACTCCATATTTATTGGTATCTTTTAATGGAACTTCTTGTATAGCTACAATTGTGCATTGATAACTATTAAATACCTCTACCATCTGCTCTAAAACACTTTTATCTTCATTAAAACATAAATCGTCAGCTAAAATTACAGCAAAAGGCTCATCTCCAATCAATGGCTCACCAGTTAAAATAGCATCACCTAAGCCTCTCATACTCTTTTGACGAATAAAAGTATAATTTGCACTACTTATTAAACTATTTAAATCACTTACAAGCTCCTCTTTAGAGCTACCCTTAATCGCATTTTCTATATCGCTATGTGTATCAAAATGGTCTTCTATAGATTTTTTATGTTTACTTGTAACCATAGCAATTGTGTTACATCCAGCCTCTACTGCCTCTTCTACCCCATATTGAATTAAAGGCTTAGTTAAAATAGGTAACATCTCTTTAGCTACAGCTTTAGTTGCAGGTAAAAATCTTGTTCCATAACCTGCAACTGGGAATAGACACTTTTTAATTCTTTGCACTACTTATCCTCTAAAACTTTTTTAGCATTAGCAATAATAGTATTTATAGCCTCTTCATAAACTTTAACTAACTCTTTATCTTTAGATTCAAATCTTGTAACTAAAAGTGGTGTTGTATTAGAGGCTCTAACTAAACCCCATCCATTTTCAAAATTAATTCTAACACCATCTACATCTATAATATCAATAATTTTTGGGAAATTACTTGGTGGATTTTGCAATAACTCTTTAATCTTTTGCATAAGAGTGAACTTTTGTTCATCTGTTGTTTTAACTTTCATCTCATCTGTAGAGTAAACTTTTGGAAGAGCCTCTATCTCTTTATCTAAATCAACCCCACTCTTAATTAACTCTAAAGCTCTAAGTGTTGCATAGATTGCATCATCATATCCAAAGTATCTATGTTTAAAGAAGATATGCCCACTAACTTCACACGCTAAATGAGCATCTACCTCTTTCATCTTAACTTTTAAATTTGAGTGTCCAGTCTTATACATTATAGCCTTTGCACCCCTTTTTTCTAACTCATCATACATCACTTGAGAACACTTAACCTCTCCTATAACAATTGGGTTTTCAATACCCATAGCAAATAAAAGTGCCATTTGGTCACCTTTAATATTATGCTTCTTGGTTAAGAGTGCAATTCTGTCACCATCACCATCATATGCTAAGCCTAAATCTCCCTCTTTTGTTAATACCTCTTTTAAATCAGCTAAATTCTCTTCAACCGATGGGTCTGGATGGTGGTTTGGAAAAGTTCCATCTGGATTGCAATATAGTCCCTTATAATTTAACTCTAATTTATCAAAAATTGGCTCTAATACAACACCTGCTACACCATTACCACAATCTACAATTAATTTTTTATCTAAACCTTTTAAATCTTTAAACTCTTCAACTAAAAAGTCAATATATCTACTCTTAACATCAATATCTATTACACTCGGATTATCTTTAATCTCCATATCCCAATTTTGCTTAATTTCATCGCCTAAAGAGTATATATCTTCTCCAAAGAAAGGAGATTTATTAATTGTTATTTTAAATCCATTATACTCTGGAGGATTATGAGAGCCTGTAATCATAATAGATGCATCTATCTCTCCACTTAAACCATCTTTAAAATATGATAAATCTTGGTAATTTGCAAAATAGTTAACAGGTGTTGCAACCATACCCATATCGTAAACTGTGCAACCTGAACTATTTAATCCACTTGCTAACCAATTTTTCAGTATAGGAGAGTGACTTCTTGCATCAAAACCAATTGCAACTGCTTTACTGCCACCTACTCTTTTACCTAAAAAGTGTCCAATTAATTTAACACTATGCTCATTTAAATCTTTCTCAAAAATACCTCTGATATCATACTCTCTAAAAATTGTTGCTTTAAAGTCCATAAAATCTCCTAATTTTAACTATCACTATTAAATATATCTCTTGTATATACCTTATCTTCTACATCTAATAAAGTATCTTCCATTCTATTAGCAACTATTACATCACTAATCTCTTTAAATTTATTTAAATCTCTTATAACTCTTGAATTATAAAATTTATCCTCTTTTAAAACTGGTTCATAGACTACAACTTCTATACCTTTTGCTTTTATTCGCTTCATTATGCCTTGAATTGCAGAACTTCTAAAGTTGTCACTACCACTCTTCATTACTAACCTATATATACCAACAATTTGAGGATTTTTTGCAATTATATTATCTGCTATAAAATCTTTTCTTGTAGCGTTAGCATTTACAATGGCTTCTATAATATTACTTGGAACATCTTTATAGTTTGCTAAGAGTTGCTTTGTATCTTTTGGTAAGCAGTAGCCACCATACCCAAAACTTGGGTTATTATAGTGCATTCCAATTCTTGGGTCTAAACCAACCCCCTCTATAATTTGCCTTGTATCAAGGTTATGTTTTAGAGCATAGCTATCTAACTCATTAAAAAATGCAACTCTCATAGCTAAATAGGTATTTGCAAATAGTTTTATAGCTTCAGCTTCAGTAGAGTCTGTCAATAAAATATCAATATTCTCCTTTTTTGCACCTTGTGCTAAAAGGTTAGCAAACTCTCTTGCCCTATCACTCTTTTCTCCAACTATAATTCTACTTGGATATAAATTATCATATAGAGCTTTACCTTCTCTTAAAAATTCTGGAGAAAAAATTATATTATCACTATTAAATCTATCTCTGATACTCCTTGTATAACCAACAGGCACAGTTGATTTAATAACCATAGTTGCATCTTTATTTATCTCTAAAACATCTTGAATTACAGACTCTATACTTTTAGTATTAAAGTAATTTGTTTGTGGGTCATAATCTGTTGGAGTTGCTATAATTATATATTTAGCCCCTTCATATGCCTCTTTTTTATCTAAAGTTGCCCGAAAAGAGTTTTTAATTGCTTTTGGTAAGAGCTCTTCTATCTCTTTATCTTCTATAGGAGATATACCTTTGTTAATCATATCTACTTTTTCAGGTATAATATCTAACGCTACCACTTCGTTATTTTGAGCTAATAAAAGCCCATTACTTAAGCCTACATACCCTGTTCCTGCTACTGCTATTTTCACTAAGCCACCTTTCTTATCTTATAAAAATTGAGCATATTATATCAAAAAAACACCACTCTTTAGTTTTAATTTAAATAGAAGTAAGTAGTAACCCAAAATTAAAATCGAATATAATATCACAATGCCAATGAAATAAGACAAATGTTACATTTATTGCTTAAAGCTTAAGGCAAAAAGCACAAAGCTTTTGTTTGAGAAGCTCGAACTCAGGTTATTAATTGATTTGGGTAGTTTTCAGTAATAAGTAGTTAGTAAAAATTAAATACAAATAACTTTCAAAGTAGTAGAGGGGTATAGAAGAAGCGGTGTAGAGAAAGTAACAACATATTATCAATTTACTATCTCTACCCCTTCACACCTCTACACCTATACCCTTTGATATTATATTTTAATTTCATTTTACTACTTATATACTCCATAATATTGCTTATTGTCACATATTTAAATATTAGTTTAAAAACTTGATAAAATTTAAAAATTAAATTTAGATAGGAAGTATAATGAGAAATATATTTATTAAAATATTTACAATAATAGCACTTAGTTGTATACTATTTGCAGGTGGTTCTAAACGAATTGTAGTAGATGTTTCAACGCAGATGGCTTATGCATATGAGGGTAAACAGTTAATCTATGGAGGTTGGGCTTCAACTGGTCAAAAAAAATATAAAACACCAACAGGTAGATATAGAGTTTTAGCTAAAGAGAAAGAGCATATATCTAATCAGTGGCCAAAACCAAATGGTGGAGCAAAAATGCCCTATATGCTTCGCCTTACTTGGAGTGGAATAGCCCTACACTCAGGATATACCCCCAACTATCCAGCTTCACATGGATGTGTAAGATTACAGAAAGATTTAGCAAAAAATATTTTTAATTGGGCAAAAATTGGTACTAAAGTATTAATAAAGGGGAAGCTACCCAAAAGAGTAGCAAGAAGAGGTAAAGGGTTTATAAACTATATAGCCAAATCCAAAAAACAATATAGAATTGCTAATAGAGTTATTAAAAAATCCTCTGTTAAAACTGTAGCTAAAGTCTCAAAAAAATATAGAGTTAAACAAAAAGTTATAAAAAAGAGATTATCTAAAAAAGATATACGAATAGTTAAATACTCTAAATATAGCCATAAACAACTAAATAGATTAATTCAAGCAAGTTATAGAAAGAAAAATAGAATTTTAAAATCTAAAAAACTTACAAAAAGAGAAAAAATTAAAAAGTTAAGAGCATTAAAAAGAGAAGTTAAAATTTTAAAAGCAGCAAAAAGTATGAAGTTTAAAAAGCATAAAAAACATCGCAAAAGATTAGCTCAAAAATCAGGTAAAAAAAGAGTTAAAAAGAGTTGAGATTATTTTTATTGCTTAATTA
>CAYMGA010000053.1:0-7292 GCA_964389865.1 uncultured Nitratifractor sp. | reverse complement strand
TCTAAATTTAGTTTTGCACCCATATGCTCTCTTTAATTTTTATTTACAATTATACTAAATTCTAATAAAAAAGGTCTATTTTACCTCAATTATTCTACCCACTGCAGGGAAAGATGCTCCTATTTTCTCTTTTTTTAGTTCTATTTTTGCTTTAATTATTTGATTTTGTTTGTTATATAATTTAAAATCTTGTGGGTTTTCTATTTTAATATCTTTTTTAGTTTTGCTATCTTCTATAACTAAATAGGTATGTGGCATTGAGCCTTTTACCTTTATAGTGCCTTCTATCTCTACTATGTTATTACATGCTGCAAAGAGTGGAATTGTAAGTGCCATTAGCCACCTTTTCATTTTATCTTCCTCTATTTTCTATAAGTTGTAAATATTTCCATACTGATAGTGCTATTATAGCTAAAAGTAGAGGTGCTAGATATGGTTTTGCTTTTAAATAGTTAAAAATTGCAATAATTGCATCGCTTGAGTAATAAGATGCTAATCCAATAACTGTTACAAAAATTATAGATGCAAAGAAGTTAAAAAAGATAAACTTTTTAAAATCATACTTTCCAAGCCCCATAATTATTGGAATTAGCGTCTTAACACCATAGATAAATTTTTGAATAAAGATAGCTAGTGTTCCATATTTTCGCATAAGTAGAGTTGTTATTGCTAATTTTCTTTTATATTTAGTTAAATATTTTTGAATATCCTTTTTTTGGTATCTGCCAAGATAAAACAAAAAGTTATCTCCCAAAAAGTTAAAAAAAGCTGCGACTACAAGTGCAGTAAATAAATCTATTTTACCTAAATATGCAAATACTCCAGCTGTTGCAACAATTAAAAAAGAGCCACCAAAGCTAAAAAATGCAATTGCTAAATAACCCCAATTCTCTATCGAAGTAAAATCCATTAATAACCTTTTTTTGGTATGATTATACAATAATTTTAAAAAGGTTTAGATATGGCAACAGGATTTTTTGCACTTTTAGATGATATTGCTATGCTTATGGATGATGTTGCAGCATCTACAAAGGTTGCAGCAAAGCAAACAGCAGGGGTTTTAGGTGATGATTTAGCAGTAAGTGCTGCTAAAGCTTCAAAATTTAGCCCATCTAGGGAGTTACCCGTAATTTGGGCAATAACTAAAGGCTCTTTTGTAAATAAGATAATTTTGACTCCATTAATGTTGGCACTTAGTTTCTATTTGCCACAAATTATTACACCTATACTTTTAATTGGTGCTTTATATCTCTCTTACGAGGGAGTTCATGGTGTTTGGGGTTGGCTGTTCCCACATGATATTAGCGAAGGCAAAGAGTTACAAATGAGCGAACAACAGAAGATAAAATCAGCCATAATTACCGATTTTATTTTATCTATAGAGATTGTCTTAATTGCCCTAGCAACTGTTAATGATTTACCACTAATACAAAAAGCTACAATCGTAACACTTATTGCATTTGCTGCAACTATTGGAGTTTATGGTTTAGTAGCACTTATAGTTAGATTAGATGATATTGGATATGCAATAGCAAATAGTGCAAAGAGTGGTTCTTTTAAACAAAAGTTTGGTTTAAAAATGGCATCATTTTTACCATTTATTATTAAGAGCTTAGCTTTTGTAGGTGTAATTGCTATGCTTTTAGTTGCTGGTGGAATATTACTTCATAAATTACCAATATTACATGAAGTTATACACTTTATGCCAACATTAATAGCTGAACTAATATCGGCACTAGTTTTAGGTGGTATTTCTATGATGATAATAGATGGAAGTAAATTTATAATTTCAAAGATTAAATGAAGGTCAATAACAATAATAAGATGAATGTTACATTTTTTGCTTAAAGCTGAAGGCAAAAAGCTTTGAGCTTTAGATTACTTAAACTTCTATATATTGTAACTTTAATCCATCTTCACTCATCACAAATCCACTAATTATTAATTTACCACTATGCACCATTTTATGGTGTTTTGCGCAGAGAGGAATTAAATTGTATTTATGATTTGTCTTAAAGTGTTCTATAAAACCATTTTTACTCTTCTCTTGAGGGTTAATATGGTGAACCTCTTCAACTGCTTCATTACAGATTGCACACTTTGTAAGAAGTAACTTTTTATTATATCTACTTTTTCTCTTCTGTTTTAGTAACTCTACTTCATTAAAATTACCAGTTAACTCTTTTCTAATTTCGTAAGCATCTTTTAAAAAATCTTTATCAAGATGTAAAGCTTTAGCAAACTCTAAGCCATATAAAGTGCTTCCACTACCAATTTCTAACTTTCTATTATATATTAATTTATCATTTGTCTCATCATAAGTTACACCTAAATGCAAAAATAGAAGCCCTTTAAGCTCTTTAATTGTTTTTATCTCTGGTAATTGATGCAAATGAGTTGCAAATATAAAATAACTTCCTATAAAACTTAGCCTTTTAATTGCAGAAGTCACAATAGCTAAAGCAGAGAATGTCTCTGTTCCATGACTTATCTCATCACCTAAGACAAGAGAGTTTTTAGTTGCACGATTAAAGATATTTTTTAACTCTAACATCTCAATAGCAAATGTAGAAAGCCCTTTATATAGATTATCTTTAGAGACAATTCTTGTAAATAGTTTATCAATTAATTTAAATCTCATATAAGTTGCAGGAACAAATAACCCAGATTGTGCCATAACAACTGATATTCCTACACTTTTCATTAAAGAGCTTTTACCACTAGAGTTTATACCATATAGTAAAATACCATTTAAATTTTTTGAGTCATTAGCTTCTAGTGTAATATGGTTATGATTTAAACTCTTTGTTGTATCCCCAAGATAAATATCATTTGGAATATATATACCATTCTCTTCTCGTGATTCAATTATTGGGTGTCTTAGGGCAATAAATTCTAATATCTCATCTTCTACAATTTCTGGTTTTGTATAGTTAAATTTTTTAGCACACTTTGCACCACTTATTGCAAAATCTATCTCTCCAATAAAGCTTATAATTTTTTCTAAAAGGGCGCTATAATTTAACTCTATTTTCTCTAAGGCTTCATTAAATTCACTCTTTACAAGTGAAATTAAACGATACTGCAAAGAGTTATACTCATTTGATATATCTTCTATTAAATCAGAGCTAATCTTTACACTATTTTTAAGCCTTTTTATCTTAAAATCTCTAAAAAAGTAGTGTTTGTTATCTATTGTAATAAAGCTATCTTGCAACTTCTTCTCTATTAAAGAGAATCTATTTTTAGTTAAATGTATAAAAAAGCCTTCACTCTCTAAAAATCCAATAGAGACATTTCCATCTCCCTTTTCAAAAAGAGACTCTATAAACTCTTTAATAGTTATAAGTTTAGAGTATAAAAGTTTCATCTTCTCTTGAGTTGAATCTATTGCAATATTTGCTCTAGGCATAAAGATATTTTCATCTATTTGCTCTTTTGTAAACTTTGCACTAATTTCTAAATTAAATATTGACTCTAACTCTATTCTAAAGCGATGAACCTCTTCTAATTTAAAAATATCTAACTCTAAATTATACTCTTCAATCTCTTTATAGAGCTTCTCTAGTGAATAGAGTGATGAGTGTATATAATTCATCTCAAAAGGGTGAGCCTTTTTTAACTTTATTCGTCTTAAAATTCTCTCTAAATCATAAATTTGTTTTAAGATAACTTCTAGTTTTGTAAAGCTTTCTAAAAATGACTCTATAAGTGAATATCTTCTATTTAACTCTTTTTTATCTATGATTGGGTTTAGTAATCTCTCTTTTAAAACTCGCTTTCCAATTGGTGTAGATGAGAGGTCTATCATCTTTAAAAGTGTCATCTCATCTGGATTTTTAGAAATTATATTTAACTGCTCTAGTGCATTATTTCCAAGATATACAAAGTGTTTACTACCTAAAAACTCTGGTCTATTTAACTTCTCTATTATTACACTATCATGCTCTATAATAAACTCTAACAAAATTGCTAAAGATTCACTAGCATATGGGTATCGCTCTAAATCTAAATACTCTATAGGGCTAAGAATAGAGTTTATTGAAAATATTTTACTAAATAACTCATTTTGGTAATCTATCTTTAACCGATGTCTATTTTCATTACAAGTATATTGTGAATTTAACTCAAGATAGCTATCTATAAAATCTATATCTAAATTAGAGTCATAAGTAATTACAACTTCTGCTGTAGAGTAAGTTTGTAATAGATTAAAAATTTCATCTAAAGCATAAGTTTTATCATCTCTAGTAGAGAAAAATTCATCTACAAAGGATTTACCAGTAGTTACATCTATAGCACTATACCCTGCATAGTAAATACCTCTATTTTCACCTACAATTAAAGATACAATATAGTTTTCACTAGATTCAACATGATAATCAAAATTTGTCCCAGGAGAGATAATATTAGATAGATACCTCTTTACATTTGGTGGCTCACCTTTTTGGCGAATAAGCACAATAGTGTATTTTTTACTCTGAATTAATCTATTTAAATATCTCTCTAATGCAAAACTTGGAACACCAGCCATAAGTGGATTAGAGATAGAGTTTTCAATAATAGATTTATTTTTTCTAGTAAGTTGAATATTTAAAAATTCGGCAATCTCTTTTGCTTTACCAATTTTAGTGGTTTCATTATTTACTTCATAAACTTCAAAAAATGAGCCAATTTCCATTAATATAACTGTATTTTCACCATACTTTTTTTCAAAAATATTTTGAAGTTCAAAATATATATCAGTTAAAAGACGCTTTTTACTATTTAAAAGCTCATTTACAATATTTAGCTCACTTCCCAAATGGCACCTTTTTTTAAGTAACTAGTAAAAATTAAACACTAATAACTTTCAAAGGAGTATAGGGGGTAGAGGAGAATAGGTGTATAGAGAGTAATATTAATTTATCTCTACTCCTTCACACCTTTACACCTATACCCTTTATATTATATTAGATTTTAATTTTAGGTTACTACTTATTTTAAAAAAATATTATATCAGATAAAAGTATAAAAGTAGTATTATACATTATGAGAACAGTCGAACTTGAAAATTTACTATTTATGTTAATACCAATTGGAGTTGTTGGATTTATCTATTTTGTATGGACAAAAAATTATAAAGAGATAGTTATAGCAACTATTAGAATGGCGACTCAATTGATACTAATTGGATATATTTTAATATATATTTTTGATAACTCTAATCCATCTTTAGGAATTTTTATAACTATTTTTATGATTTTAGTATCAAGCTTTATAGCTTTACGAAATATAAATAAAAAAGGCTTTAGAGCTTATAGAGATTTTGTTATATCAATTGGAATTGGAGGAACAGTAAATTTATTTTTAGTAACTATCTGTGTATTAAACTTAGAACCATTTTATCAACCAAGATTTATTATCCCACTAGCTGGAATGATATATGCTAATGCTATGAATGCAACATCTTTAGCAGCAGAGAGATTTGAAAAAGAGATAAAAAATTGTAGATATATAGATGCTAGGGCTATTGCTATAAAGGCTGCTTTGATTCCACAAATAAACTCATTTTTAGCTGTTGGATTGGTCTCTTTACCAGGTATGATGACAGGTCAAATATTATCAGGAGTTGACCCAATAGTTGCAGTAAGATACCAAATTGTAGTAATGGCAATGGTTTTAGGAAGTGCAGGTTTTAGTATTATTACTTATCTTCTTTTACAAAAAAAATATAATTAATAACCTGAGTGTATATTAATATTAATATACAACTCTTTCTATATCAGCCTTTAAAGATGTAGTAATTTCATAACTAATTGTATTAAAGTGTTTAGCTATCTCTTTAGCATTATCAAATATACAAACTTCATCTTTTGTTGACTCTAAAGATATAAAATCCATAGAGACTCTACCTAAAATTGGTAATCCTTCAGTTGTAATTAGGGGATTTTTGCTATCTCCTCTAAATAATCCATCTCCATAACCAACATCGTAAGTAGATATAGTCATATCTCGTGGTGCAGTAAAATCTCCACCATATCCAACCCTTTGACCCTTTTTTAACTCTCTTGTGCTAACTCTTTTTGCCCATAAGCTTAAAACAGGCTTTAGCACTACTCTATCAAAGCTATTTGGTAACTCATTAAAACCATATATAGCTATTCCAACTCTTGCTATGTCTTCGTCAAAACTGTTGCATCTTAAAAGTGCTGCAGAGTTATAACTATGAAACTTAAGAGTTTTAAATCCAAAATTGTATGCTATCTTTTTAACCTCTTTAAAGTTTTCTATCTGCCAAGCTAAAGTTGAATCTAACTCATCAGAACCTTTGTAGTGGGTAAAAATTCCTACTAAAAATAGACCTCTTTTTTTAATAATATCAAGTGCTTGTGGTAACTCTTCTATACTAATGCCATTTCTATGCATTCCTGTATCTACTTTTAACTCTATTCTTACATTTATTGGAAGAGTATTTAAGATATTAATATCTACAATAGCATAACTAAAGTTTGGTGTCATAGTTGGAGTATCGTTTAAAATTAATATATTTTGAAATAGAGATTTTATCTTAAAAGCCTCTTTATTATTAATTACAACAGCCTCTTTTACTCCAAATTCACTTGTAAGTTTTCCTATTTGCTCTATGCCATGTCCATAAGCATTATCTTTTAAAACAGCTGCAATTTTAGAGATAGAGCCACTTTTTAAAGCTAATTTGTTAAGATTATGATATAAGTTTTCTTTACTAAGTTTAATAATTGCCATGACGCAATTATACTAAAAAGGATTTAAAAGTGGATTGGATGAGTATAACAAAAGTTGTTGCAGGGCTAATTACTGTAGTAGTTGTAGTTGTTTTAATTAAAGAGTTTTCATCTGCTATAAAAGATGATAAAGAGGGCAAACCACCTGGTAAATGCGACTTAGATTAGGAGCTAAAATGAGACTTAAAGCAGAGTGGGAGAGGCAAAATGCCGTAATTTTGGCATTTCCTCACGAAAATACAGATTGGAGCGATAATTTAGATAAAAATAGAGCACCTTTTTTTAAGATGGCTCAAGCAATTGGCTATTCGCAACTTGTATATTTGCTAGTTAGCGATGTAGAGGAGGCTAAGAGTTACTTTTGCTCTACAAATAATATAATCTTTATAAAGTGCGATTTTAACGATACTTGGGTGCGAGATTATGGAGTTTTAAGTTGCGATAATGCCCTTTTAGATTTTAAATTTAATGGCTGGGGTGGCAAGTTCGAGGCCTCTTTAGATAACGAAGTTAGCAAAAAGTTATACAATATGGGCTTTTTAGGCA
>CAYMGA010000052.1:0-7517 GCA_964389865.1 uncultured Nitratifractor sp. | reverse complement strand
TTCCCCTCACCTCCACCAATTTTAACCCTTTTTTAATTTTTTCTCTTTATGAACAGAGCGTTTCCAGAGCCAATTTAGTGCTAGATAGATTAAATAAGATACAATTGTAGAGTAAAATGCTGTTCCTACATATAGTGGTAATACTATATCATCCCAATGGTTTTGAAACCAGTTAAGGGTTAATTCTATATTATTAATACCATCTCTTCCTAAAATTAGATTACCTGTTTTATACTCTAAATACCAAAGTGGTGGGTATGTAATTGGATTTGATAGCCAAACAGTTGCTAAGCCTATTGGAACATTAAACTTAAAAAATGGAGTTGTAGCAATTACTCCTGCCATCTGCATGGGCATTGGTATAAAGCCCCAAAATAATCCAACTAAAACACCTTTTGTAACAGCTCTTCTATTTGTTCCAAAATACTCTTTTGGTAACTTATGTTTATCTAAAAATGCTTGGAACTTAGGATGGCTAATTGCAAATTTTTTTAAAATATTTCTAACCATTTATACTCTTTTTTTATTGAATTTTAATCTAACTTTACTTAAAAGCTTTACTATAATAAAAGTTTTAACAATCTTTAGAGTATAATCTTTAAAAATTAATTTGGGGCAAAAATATGAGAAAAGTAGTAATTTTGATACTATTAACATATATATTTTCAGTTGGAATGAGACTATTTTATATAGATAAAATCAGTAATAATCCTATTTTTAAAGATAATGGCGAGTATATTATAAATACCAATGATGGATACTTTTATGCACAAGGTGCAAAAGATATAATGACTCAAAAATATAAAGATAAAGAGCTTAGAGCAAAGTTTGATAATAGTGGATATAATGATGCATTATCAAAAATTACTGCAACTATTGTAAAGTTAACTGGCTTAAAATTAGAGAGTGTTATTTTCTATCTGAGTGCATTTTTGAGTTCACTTATTGTTATACCAATTATTCTATTAGGTTATACCCTAGGTATGTTAGAGGTTGGAGTAGTTGCAGCACTGCTTAGCTCAATTGCTTGGAGTTACTACAATAGAACTATGCTAGGATATTATGATACCGATATGCTAAATATTGTATTTCCTGCATTTTTACTATGGAGTTTAATAGCCTCTATAGTTACTAAAAAAGGTATATATCTATTAATTACAGCTTTAGAGATAATTGCATATAGATGGTGGTATCCACAAAGTTACTCTATTGAATTTAGTATGACTGCTATGTTAATGCTATATTTTGCAACTTTTATCTATTTTAAAAAAGATTATTTTATAAACTATAAAGTAAAAGAGATAGAGAGTAGTAAAATATACTATATTGCATTAATCTCATTTATGTTAATTAGCATAAGTAGTATAACTCCACTTATTAAGACTATTTTAGTAGTTGCTCTATTTGGATTATACTATATGAAATTAGATTTAATAAAAAAGTATATATGGTATATTGCTGGAGTTTCAGTTTTGTTATTTTTAATAACAGGTGGTTTAACACCTATTGTTAATAAGTTGCATACATATATTTTTAGTAGTAGTGTAGTAGAGTCAAATGAGGGCTTACATCTGCACTTTTTTAATGTATTTAAGACAATAAGTGAAGCTAGTTCCATACCTTTAGATAGAGTTGCAAAGCGTATTAGTGGAGATATGCTAATATTTTTATTGTCATTTATTGGTTACATTCTTCTTTTAATAAGACATAGATACTTTATATTAGCCTTGCCTTTAATAGCTCTTGGAGTATTAGCATATAGTGGTGGATTAAGGTTTACAATTTATGCTATTGTGCCTTTAGCTTTTGGGATTGCATACTTAATAGATTATATAGCAAATTATGTAAAGAATAATTTTAAAAAATGGTATCTCTATTATGCAACACTAGCTACTTTAACTTTAATAATTTTATACCCAAATATAGCACATATTTTTAGTTATGATAGATATATAGCTCCTGTATTTACAGAACCAGAGATAAAGACACTAAAAGTATTAAAAAAAGAGGCAAAAAGTAAAGATTATATTCTATCTTGGTGGGATTATGGATACCCTCTTAAATTTTATTCAGGTTTAAATACTTTAACTGATGGTGCAGTTCATGGTGGTGATGTAAATTATCCAATAAGTTATATATTAACAAAACCTCAAGAAAAAGCTGCAAAAATGGCAAGAGTTACAGTTGAGTATCATGAAAATAGATTTAAACTACCACTTAATAATCCAAATAAAAAAAGAAGTGATATAGAGTATATGATTTTAGATAATGGTTATAAAAATCCAAATAGTTTTTTAAGTAATATAGAAAATATTAAATTACCTAACAAAACAAGAGATATTTACCTATTTTTACCAGATAGAATGATGAGAATAGTTCCAGTAGTTGAAGAGTTTAGTAATTTAGATTTAACTACAGGAAAGAGTTATCAAAGAAGTCTATTTACCACATTTAGAAACTATAAACTAACTACAAAAGGTATAATAATATTACCAAATAGAAATTATATAGACTTAAGAAGAGGTATATTAAGTTTTTCAGGACAAAAAGTTCCAATTAATAAGTTTATTACTACATATTATAAAAATAATAAATTACAAAAAGTTGAAAAGATTTATGATATTTCATCTAATATAAATATAATTTTTATGCGTGATAGTAAGAGATTTATAATTTTAGATGATAAGATGTTAAACTCTACATATATTCAACTATTTGTTTTAGAAAATTATAACTCTAAATATTTTGAACCAGTAATATTAACACCTTTAGCTAAAATATATAGATTAAAAATTTAAACCAAAATTAAAATCTAATATCAAGGGGTATAGATGTAGAGGTGTAAAGGGGTAGAGATAGTAAAACTATAATATGATGTTACTTTCTTTACACCTCTTCTCTTAATACCCATATACTCCTTTGAGAGTTATTTGTTTTTAATTTTTACTAACTACTTATCTGTAAGTGAGTTCAAGGTTTCAAAAAAAGCTTTGAGCTTTTTGCCTTAAGCTTTAAGCAAAAAAATAAAGCTTATTTCATTGGCATTGCCTCTATACTCCCTAGCTACTTAGCTAATTAAATGATTTGCCTCTTTAATAAATTTTGTATCTACAAGTGGGCTAAAAAAATCTTTAGCATTAGATGCATTAATAACTTTATCATTTTCACCCAAAATTACCTCTATTTTTATACCTCGCTCTAATACTGTTTTTATTTTTTTAATATCCCAATTATAGTATAGCAACTTGGTTAACTGCTCTTTAGTACAACAGTTTTTATATTTACTCATATCTAAATCTTGTGAAATATCTTTAAATAATTTCTTAATATATCTCTCTTTATCTTTATTAAATGCTCTAAGCTGAAGCTCTTTGTATCTACTATTTTTATCTTGAAAAAATGCTGGAGATATTAAAATTAATCTCTCTATTTTGGGATTTGAGTTATAAACATACTCAAAAGCTTTTATAGCACCATAGCTAAAACCAGCTACACAATTTTTTGTATCAGATAAGTATTTATCAAAAAGTTCACTCTCGCCTTTTAAACAAAAACCACTAAAGAATTTCAATCTCTTCTCCTATACAATTTTAGATATAATAACAAAAAAGTTTTAATAAAGGCAAAAGATATAAAAAAGAGTCTATTTATAACAGGCACAGATACTGATGTAGGCAAAAGTATAGCTACTGCACTTTTAGCAAAACATTTTAAAGAGTTAGGCTTAAAAGTAGCAGTTTACAAACCTATAGAGAGTGGTTGTGGAGAAAATTTAAAAAGTTATGATACTGCTTTTGTAAAAGAGTTTGCAAATGTGTATGTAGAAAATAGCTATGCATTAAAGAATCCTCTATCACCACATTTAGCGGCTAAAATTGATAATATAGAGATTAATATAGATTTAATTAAAGCTAAATTAAAAGAGCTTGAGAGTAAGTTTGATATTGTATTAGTAGAAGGTGCTGGAGGGGTTTGTGTCCCAATTGATTATAGTGGATATATGATGGCTAACTTAATAAAAGATTTGAATTTAAATACCATTGTAGTAGCCCCTTTAAAACTTGGAGTAATAAACCATACAATATTGACCATAGATTATTTAAAGAGTAAAAATATCTCTATAGATGGTATTATCTTTAATAAAATAGAGCCTATTAGTAGTGCATTATCTCAAGAGAATATAGATATAATTTTAAAAATAACTTTAACTAAAATGGTTGGATTAATAGATTATGGATATAAAAATTTTGACTTTAGAGGAATATAGTGAATAGTTTTTACTTACAGTTAGAGCAAGAGTTAGAGAGTTTAAAAGAGCAAAGCAATTTAAGAGTTGATAGAGAGATTACAAATGCAAGTTCTAACAAATATATTACCATTAAAAATCAAAAGTTATTAAATCTATCTAGTAATAATTATCTAGGTTTAGCCAACCATCCACAAATTATTAAAAAAGCTAAAGATACACTAGAGTATTTTGGGCTAGGAAGTGGAAGCTCAAGAGTAGTTAGTGGCACAACTTCTATACATAAAGAGTTAGAGTATCAATTAGCAAAATTTCAAAATAGAGAAGATAGTTTACTATTTAGTAGTGGTTTTTGTGCAAATTATGGTGTAATTAATGCTATTACTAAAAGGGGTGATTTGATAATCTCTGATAAATTAAATCATGCTAGTATTATAGATGGGGCTTTACACTCAAGTGCTGATTTTAAGCGATATAGACACTGCGATATGAACCATTTAGAAGATATTTTAAAGAGCCAAAAACATAAAAGAAAATTTATAGTAACAGATGCTATCTTTAGTATGGATGGCGATTTTGCGCCACTAAAAAGTATTTGTTACTTAAAAGAGAAATATAATGCCATTTTAATTGTAGATGAAGCTCACTCAGAAGGTATATTTGGAACAAATGGAGAGGGCTTGGCAAATGAGCTAAAACTTAGTGATAAAGTTGATATTCATATAGGAACTTTTGGTAAAGCTTATGGAGTCTTTGGAGCTTATGTTAGTAGCAAAAAGATAGTTATAGATTATATAAAAAATCGCTCAAGAGCTTTTATTTACACAACTGCTATTCCTCCATCAATTGCAGGTGGTATCTTGGCATCTTTAGAGTTAATTAAGTCAGATATTGGCAAAAATTTAAGAGTGAATTTAAAAGAGAATTTTAACTATCTACACAAAAATTTACGAAATTTAGGCTTTAATATTTTAAATACAAATAGCCAAATTACTCCTATTTTAATTCCTACAAATAAACGGGTTGTAAACTTTAGCAACTATTTATTAAAAAATGGAATTTATGCCGTTGCAATAAAGCATCCAACAGTTGCTAAAAATCAAGAAAGAGTTAGAGTATCTTTAATGGCAACTAATACAAAAGATGAGATAGATTACTTTTTAAAGGTAGCAAAAGAGGCATATGGTAGATAAAAATTTAGTAAAAGCTCACTTTTCAAAAGCTAGTTTAACTTATGATAATTATGCAACAATACAAAAGATAATGGCAAGAGAGTTAATTAAACTCTGCCCAGACTCAAGGAGTGTTTTAGAAATTGGATGCGCTACTGGTTTTTTTACAAATTTATTAAAAGATATTAGCACAAATTTAACGGCTTGTGATATATCTTCTAAAATGGTAGAGATTGCTAAAAAAAGAGTTAAGAGTGCTAAGTTTATTGTAGCAGATGCAGAGGAGTTAAATTTAAACGGATTTGATTTAATTGCATCTAATGCTACTTTTCAGTGGTTTAATAGACCAAAAGATACAATAAAAAGATTTTATAATATGCTAAATTCTAATGGAGTATTGGCATTTTCTACCTTTACACATAACACTTTTTGTGAAATTAATAGTGCCTTTAATATAAAATCTTGTAATCAAGATATTAAAAGAGTCCAAAATTTTTTAACTAAAGATGAGATAGAGCAGATATTAGTAGA
This sequence comes from uncultured Nitratifractor sp., assembly GCA_964389865.1. Classification (GTDB taxonomy): domain Bacteria; phylum Campylobacterota; class Campylobacteria; order Campylobacterales; family Sulfurovaceae; genus JAADEQ01. The sequence goes on along the minus strand of CAYMGA010000052.1, from coordinate 1,568 downwards.
GGCTAACTTTAAAGATATTAAAGTAAAAAGTTTTACACATAAATTATACTTTAATAGCATAAAAGAGTTACTCTCTTCGATTAAAGAGGTAGGTGCATCAAATGCAACTAATAACTTATATATAGGTAAAGAGTGCTACAAAGAGTTTTTACAAACTTATCAAAATAGATTTTGCAAAAATGGTAAAGTTTACTGCACTTATGAAATTACAATAGCATTTGCAAGGAGATAATATGAACTATTCAAAAGAGGAGTTAGAGGAGTTTAACTGTAAATATCTATGGAATCCATTTACTCAAATGAAAGAGTTTTGCAACGAAGAGATATTTATTGCTAAAGAGGCAAAAGGATGCTATATTTGGGATATAAATGGCAATAGATATTTAGATGCAGTATCATCAATTTGGTTAAATTTACATGGATATAATGTAGAGCATATAAATAATGCAATTAAAAAACAGATAGATTTAGTCTCTCATACAACTCTATTAGGACAGAGTAATATTCCAGCAATACTATTAGCTAAAAAGCTAGTAGAGATAACGCCTCAAGGTTTAGAAAAGGTATTTTACTCAGATGATGGGGCAACCTCAGTTGAGATTGCACTTAAAATTGCTTTTCAATACTTTAATCAAATAGGAGAAAAGAAAAAAAGTAAATTTTTATCTCTAAAAAGAGGATACCATGGAGATACTATAGGCTCAGTATCTGTTGGTGGAGTTGACCAATTTCACTCTATGTTTGCACCTATGCTATTTGATAGCTTTAAAGCAAATGCACCATACTGCTATAGATGTCCATTTAATAAAGAGCCAAATAGTTGTAGTTTTGAGTGTGTAGATGAAGTAGAAGATATTCTAACAAAACATCACGAAGAGATAGCAGCCTTTATTTTAGAGCCAGAAGTAATTGCAGCAGGTGGAATAATTACTCTACCAAGAGGTTATTTAAGTAGAGTTAGAGAGCTTTGCACAAAATATAATATTTTACTAATAGCAGATGAGGTTGCCGTTGGATTTGGAAGAGTAGGAGAGATGTTTGCTTGTGATGTAGAGGGTGTAAAACCTGATATAATGTGTTTATCTAAAGGAATTACAGGTGGATATATGCCATTTGCAGCAACTTTAGTTACTAACAAAATATATAATGCATTTTGGGGAGAAGAGGATTTAAAATTTACACATGGACACTCATACACTGGCAATCAATTAGGAGCAGCTGCAGCAATTGCAAATTTAGAACTATTTGAAAATAATAGTATAATAGAGTCTTTAAAACCAAAAATAGAGTATCTATCAAAAAGATTAGAAGAGTTTAAAAATTTAGAATTTGTAGGTGATATTAGACAAAGAGGCTTTATGATAGGCATAGAGTTAGTAAAAAATAGAGATACAAAAGAGCCTTTTGAGAGCCATAAGAGAGTAGGGCACCAAGTTATACTTAAAGCTAGAGAAAATGGCTTAATTTTACGACCAATAGTAGATGTAATAGAAATTGTTCCAATGTATTGCGTAGATAATAAAGAAATCGATTTTATTTGTGAAAATACCTATAAAGCAATAGAGAGT
>CAYMGA010000051.1:0-7596 GCA_964389865.1 uncultured Nitratifractor sp. | reverse complement strand
TAATATTTTTCTCTGCTGTAATAACACCATTTTTAACAAAAAATATACTCTTTAGTATAGTATCGCTATTTTCTGCTATTGCTTTGGGCTTTTTTGTAGCGGCTTTTGTTGCATCTAGGTTTAATATAAACGATTCAATGCTTATTATAATTAATAAGATTGCTTCTATTATATTTTTTATATTTGCTATAATGCTATTTAAGTCATCATATTTATCATTACTTAAAATTATATAGTGAGGAACACAATGAAAAAAGTAGCAATTAGCATAGGTGATTTAAATGGAATAGGTGTAGAGATTGCTCTAAAGGCTCACAGTAAAATTAAGCAAGAGATTGAGCCAATTTATATTATTAGTCAAACTATGCTAAAAGAGGCATGCAAGCTATTAGGCGTTGAAATTCCAAGCGATTTTAAAACGATTAATCCTGATGCAGATGATTTTAAGATAAAGCCTGGAAAGGTTAGCAAAAAAAGTGGTAAATATAGCTTTGAATCTTTTAAAAAGGCAATAGAGTTAGCTAAAACAAAAGAGGTTGAAGCAATTTTAACTTTGCCAATTAATAAAGAGGCTTGGGATAAGGCAGATATTAAATATAAAGGTCATACCGACTATTTAAGAGAATATTTTAAGCAAGATGCAATTATGATGCTAGGATGCTCTAAGATGTTTGTTGCACTATATACTGAGCATATTCCTCTAAAAGATGTTGCTAAAAGAGTTAAAACAAAACCATTTAAAAAGTTTTTGTTGGATTTAAATGCTTCTTTACATATGGATGAAAAGATAGCAGTGCTTGGGCTTAATCCTCACGCAGGGGATAATGGTGTTTTAGGTGATGAAGAGAAGTTTATTAATAGGGCAATAGATAAAGCAAATAAAGAGATTGGATTTGAGCAATTTATTGGAGCAGTAGTTCCAGATATCGCATTTACTCCAAATTTTCGTAAAAATTATAGATATTTTGTAGCAATCTACCACGACCAAGGTTTAGCACCACTAAAAGCACTATATTTTGATGAGAGTATAAATGTATCGTTAAATTTACCAATATTAAGAGTTAGTGTTGACCATGGAACTGCATTTGATATTGCCTATAAAAGTGCTAAAATAAATTTAGATAGTTACTTAAATTGCATTGAATATATAAAAAGTAAAACTAGATAAACCCAAAATATTATTTGGGTTAAAATAGACTATTTTCACTATACTCTTCTAAAATAGAATCCTCTTTTGTATCTAACTCTTCACTAAGACAACAAGCACAAGAGTTACAAATATATTCATAAGTTAAAATATTAAGATATATATCTTCATCTTCTTTTAACTCTTTGTAGCATTTAGAGCAATATTTTGTAATATTTTTTAAAATTCTTAGACTATCTTGCTCTTTAATAAAAATATTTTGATTAATTGTTACCATTTTCTATCTCTCTTATTATCTTTTTTGCATCCTCTAGTGATGGGTCTAACTCTAATGCTCTTTTATATAGTTTTAAGGCTTCACCTTTTTGCCCTAAATCATAAAGTGTATTTGCATAATTATAGTAGTATGGTGCATAAGTTTCATCTAATTTAATTGCAATTTTATGATGCTCTATTGCCTCTTCATCTTCTCCAAGTTTGTGTAATGTATTTGCTAAAAGATTATGTGTTAAATCATCGCTAGAGTCATAATCTAAAATCTTTTTAAATGTCTCTTTTGCATCAAAATAATCATTCATATTTAAATAGACAGCTCCTAAAGCTCTAAGAGCCTCTAAATTATCTGGTTCAATTATTAAAAGTGCATTTAATGCCTTTTTTGCCTCTATATTATCACCATTTTCTATTGACTCTTTGGCAATATCCATCAACTCTTGAACTCTACTTTTAGGCACCTCTTGATTATTATCTTTTTTAAATATTTTATCGGCTCTACTTATACCACCTATTTGCTCATCTGGAAGTTTTGGCTCAAAATCTACTCCTCTTTTAGGATGATTACCACTAAATAGTTGTTTAAAAAAGATTGTAAAAATTACTATTGCGACTATTGTTAATATTAATTGTATCTCATTCATTCTGTAAGTATATGATAAAAGTTATAAAGAAGAGCTAAAGATAGATAGTAATATAATTGCTAAATAAAAATTAATTATAAAGGATAAATATGAGTTTAAAAGAGAGAATTAAAGCCGATATTAAAGAGGCTATGAGAGCAAAAGATGTTACAAAACGAGACACTTTAAGAAATTTAAATGCAGCGATTAAACAGATAGAAGTAGATGAGAGAAGAGAGTTAAATGATAGTGAAGTAGAAGCAATATTATCAAAATATCTAAAACAAAGAGAGGATGCGCTATCTCAATTTAAAGAAGCAAAAAGAGAAGATTTAGTAGCAAAAGAGGAGAGTGAGATAGCAATAGTAAAGCAGTATCTACCAGAACCTCTTAGTGATGATGAGTTAAAAGAGTTAGTTAAAAAAGTTGCTAACGAAGTTGGAGCTACGAGTATGAAAGATATGGGAAAGGTTATGGGAGCAATTAAAAAAGAGGTAGGTTCTCGTGCAGATGGAAGTAAAGTAAATAAATTTTTTAAAGAAATTTTAAGTTAAGTTAGAGATAATTGGTTCATACAAATTATCTTAAGGAGATTGAATGAAAAAATTAACAAGTATTGTAGCTACTGTTGCATTAATGGGTGGTATGGCTTATGCTAAAGAGGTTAAGATTGGTGTAGTGTTACCAATGACTGGTGGTGTTGCAGCATTTGGTGAGACAAGTAAAAAAGGTCTTGATGTAGCATATGAGCAAAATCATAAACTTAGTAATGGAGATAGTGTTAAATTAGTTGTAGTTGATGATAGAAGTGATAAGGTAGAAGCTGCAACTGCAGTTAAAAAACTTTTAGATAAGGATAAAGTAAGTGTAATATTAGGAGAAGTTGCATCTTCTAACTCTATGGCAATGGCTCCTGTTGCAGAAAAAGCTAAAACTCCTATGATTACTCATGCTTCAACAAATCCAAGAGTAACTAAGGGTAAAAAGTATGTAACAAGAGCTTGTTTTATCGACCCATTCCAAGGTGCTGTAATGGCTAAATATGCACTTGATAATGGTTTAAAAACAGCTGTTGTTGTTACGGATGCGAAACAAGATTACTCAGTTGGTCTATCTAAAGCATTTAAAAAAGCTTATGAAGCTGGTGGAGGTAAAATTGTAAAAACTGTATTAATTAACTCTGGAGATAAAGACTTTAATGCACAAGTTGCCGCAATTAAAGCTGCAAATCCTAGTATTATTGCATTTACAGGCTACTATAATGAAGCAGCACTTTTAGCAAAACAAGCTAGAAATATGGGTGTTAAAACTCCATTTATTGGTGCTGATGGTGTTGGGTTTCCAGAACTTATTAAAATTGCAGGAAAAGCTGCTGAAGGCTTTATGTACACAGACCACTTTAACGAAGCAGCAGCTACTTCACCAGAAGCTAAAGCTTATGTAGAAGCATATCATAAGAAATTTAATAAAACAGCTGATTCTATGGGTGCTTTAGCAGCAGATGCTTATGGTATGATTCTTGCAGCAATGAATAAGTGTATAGCAGATGGTAAAGCTAGTGATGATAAAGAGTGTATCAATACAAACCTTAGAAATACAAAAGATTATAAGGGAATTACTGGTGTAATTACTATTAATAAAGATGGTAATGCAGTTAAATCTGCAGTTGTAAATGCAGTAAAAGATGGAAAATTTGTTTATAAAACAACTGTAAATCCATAATTTACTCTTTGGTGCTTTTGCACCTAGAGTATTTTTGTATATATTTTAAGTAACTAGTAAAAATTAAACAATAATAACTTTCAAAGGAGTAGAGGGGTATAGGAGAAGAGGTGTAGAGAAAGTAACAACATATTATCGGTTTACTATCTCTACTCCTTCACACCTCTATACCTATACTCCCTTGATATTATATTAGATTTTAATTTTATGTTACTACTTATGAAATATATATATAAATACTTTAAAGAAGTATAGGTATTAAGGAGTAAAAATAATGAATAGCTATTCTTTTATATACTTTTTTGAAATCAATTTGTTATTGTTTAATTATCTATAAAAATATTATAAAGGGGTTTATATGGAGTTTTCTACCTTTTTACAACAACTTGTTAATGGTGCAAGTTTAGGTAGTATGTATGCCTTAATTGCAATTGGTTATACTATGGTATATGGAGTTTTGAGGCTTATTAACTTTGCACATGGTGACTTTATGATGGTAGGTGCTTTCTTAACGCTATTTAGCTTTAGCTCTGGTTTGCCATTTGAACTCTCAGTTTTAATTGCAATTATAGGTTCTGCAATAATAGGTGTATTAACGGATAAAGTAGCATATAAGCCTCTTCGTGATGCACCTAAAATTTCTCTTTTAATTACAGCCATTGGTATTAGCTTCTTTTTAGAAAATATATTTATTGTTTTGTTTGGTGCAACACCAAGAGCTTTTAATGCACCAGAGTATTTAACGAAAGTATTTCATTTAGGTGAAATTTATCTACCAATTTCAGTTGTTATTATACCAATAGTTACTGTTTTAATTTTAACTATTGTTCTATATATTTTATATAAAACAAAATATGGTATGGCAATTCGTGCCTTAGCTTTTGATATTCCAACTGTTAAGTTAATGGGTGTAGATGCAGATAAAGTAATTATGATTGTATTTATTATAGGTTCATCTCTTGCAGCAATTGGTGGTATATTTTATGCAGTTAGTTACCCCTCTATTGACCCACTAATGGGTATTATTGTTGGGCTTAAAGCTTTTGCAGCAGCTGTGCTTGGTGGAATTGGTAGTGTAACTGGAGCAGTGCTTGGTGGTTTTATTCTTGGATTTACAGAGATATTTGTTGTAGCCTTGTTTCCTGAACTTGGTGGATATAAAGATGCTTTTGCATTCTTCTTCTTAATTTTAGTTTTACTATTTAGACCAACTGGAATTATGGGTGAAGATTTAGAGAGATCAAGATTTTAGGAGGTGGCTATGAATAATTTAATTAGAAATACAATATTTATTTCACTAAGTATTGCATTTATATTTTTTGCTAATTCTATATTTGGTTCATATCAAATGTTTTTAATAAATACAATAGGTATATATGCAATTTTAGCACTAAGCTATAACTTAATAAATGGTGTAACTGGACAATTTTCTCTTGAGCCAAATGGATTTGTTGCAATTGGTGCATATTTTACTGCTATATTGCTACTACCAACAGATGCAAAAGTAGATATGTTTGCACTTGTTGACCCAGCTCCTGTAATTTTAAGTATGCATACAAACTCACTACTTATTGCTATTACTATTGGTGGTATTGCTGCTTCAATTATAGCTTTACTTCTATCTTTCCCTGTTTTTAGAGTTAGAGGCGATTATTTAGCGATTGTAACTTTAGGTTTTGGATTTATTATTAGAATATTTGCAATAAATAATCCAGAATATACAAATGGTTCAATGGGCTTAAATGATATTAGTAGTAGTATAAACTTCTATTGGGTAGGGGGAATTCTTTTAATTACATTTATAGCAATGTTAAATATCATTTACTCTAAATTTGGAAGAGCTATGAAGTCTGTTAGAGACGATGAAGATGCAGCAATTGCTATGGGTATTAATACCTTTAAAATGAAGACATATGCTTTTATGACAAGTGCATTTTTCGAAGGTGTTGGTGGTGGATTATTAGCTGCTTTAATTACAACAATTACACCTGATCAATTTAGCTTTTTACTAACATTCCAGTTATTAATTATAGTAGTTCTTGGAGGGCTTGGAAGTATGAGTGGAACACTAATTGCAACAATATTAGTTATGGTTGGCATGGAAGCATTAAGATTTTTAGATGAGCCAAATATTTTTGGTCTTGGAAACGAAGCACATCCAGGCTTAAGAATGGTAATTTTTTCTATAATTTTAATTTTAGTTATGCTTTTTGCAAGAAGAGGATTATTAGGTGATAGAGAGCTATTAGATTTCTTTAAAAAGAGTAAAAGATGAGTTTTTTAAAAATAGATAGTATAACAATGCAGTTTGGTGGAGTTACTGCTATAGATAACTTAAGTTTTGGGGTTGAAAAAGGGACTATTTATGGACTCATAGGTCCAAATGGTGCAGGGAAAACTACAATATTTAATATTATTACTGGAAACTTATATCCAACTAAGGGTAAAGTTATTTTAGAAGGTAATGATATTACTGGCACAAAGCCTAATAAAGTTGTATATAAAGGAGTTGCTAGAACATTCCAAAATATTAGACTTTTTAAAAGTATGAGTGTTTTAGAAAATATTCTTATAGGATTTGATGCACAAGCTAAATATGGATATTTTGAGGCAATACTTAGACTTCCTAGATACTTTAAGTATGAAAAAATTATAGAAGAGAGGGCAAGAGAGCTTTTAGATATATTTGGACTTACTCAATATTCTCAAAATAAAGCAACCGATTTAAGTTATGGTGTTCAAAGAAAAGTTGAAATTGCTAGAGCTCTTGCAACAAATCCAAAACTTTTATTACTTGATGAACCAGCAGCTGGTATGAATCCAAAAGAGACAGATGAATTAGCAGATATAATTTTTGAAATTAAGAAGAGGTTTAATTTAACTATTCTTTTAATTGAGCATGATATGAAATTTGTTAATAAGATGTGTGATAAACTAACTGTTCTTGATTATGGAGAAAAGATATTCGAAGGTAAACCAGCAGATGCAATTGTAGATAAAAATGTAATTGCCGCATATTTAGGAGATTTTACACATGCTTAAAGTTAAAGATTTAAAAGTAAATTATGGGGTTATATCTGCTGTTAGAGGTATTGATTTAGAGGTAAAGAGTGGGCAGTTAGTTACCCTAATTGGTGCAAATGGTGCAGGTAAAACTTCGACATTAAACTCTATAGTAAATGTTGTAAAAAAGAGTGGTAAAGTTATATTTAATGGTAAAGATATATCAAAAGAGAAAACTCATACAATAGTTAAAGATGGATTATCACTTGTTCCTGAAGGAAGAAAAATTTTTATAAATTTAACTGTAGATGAAAATCTTAGAATGGGTGCTTTTAATAATGAAAATTATGAAGATTTAAAAGATGAAATTTATAATAAATTCCCAAGATTAAAACAAAAAAAGTCTCAAATGGGTGGGACTTTAAGTGGAGGTGAACAGCAAATGTTAGCAATTGGAAGAGCTTTGATGAGTCAACCTAAAATGCTAATGCTTGATGAACCTAGCCTTGGCTTAGCACCAAAAATTATTGGTGAAGTTTTTGAAATTATTACAGAGTTAAAAAAAGAGATACCAATATTACTAATTGAACAAAATGCCTTTGCAGCACTAAAAATTGCAGATTATGGTTATGTTTTAGAAAATGGCTCAATAGAGTTAGAGGGTGATGCCCAAACTCTTATTGGTAATGATGAGGTTCGTGCAAAATATTTAGGTGGGTAATTTCGTTTTTAACTGACCTTATGCATTATAAACACTAATGCTGTTAATCTAAGTTCGACGGAATATCAAGGGGTCTAGAAATAGAGCTCTGAAGGAGTAGAGATAAC
>CAYMGA010000050.1:0-7723 GCA_964389865.1 uncultured Nitratifractor sp. | reverse complement strand
TATAAGTGCGTAAGGTTAGTTAATAACTTCTATTTTTCATAGCAGCTCTAGCTTCTCTATCTTGAGTTCTTCTTTTTAAAGTTTCTCTTTTATCGTGTAACTTTTTACCCTTTGCTAGAGCAATTTGAACTTTTGCTATATTTCTTTCATTAAAATATATCTTTAGTGGGATTATGGTTAAACCATCTCTACTTATTTTACCAAATAGTTTTTCTAACTCTTTTTTATGTAGTAGTAATTTTCTAGGTGCTCTTTCATCTTTTACGAAGTGGCGATTTGTTGTATCTAAGTGTCCAATATGTGCATTCATTAAATATAATTCACCTTTAATAAACCTACAAAACGCATCATTTAAATTTGCCCTTCTAGCTCTTAGAGCTTTTACTTCGCTACCTTGTAAAACTATACCTGCTTCAAAACTATCTAATATCTCATATTCAAATCTAGCTTTTTTATTTTGTGCTATTAAATTAATTGCCATTAAATACCTTTAATTTTAAAAAATGTGCTACCACTACCACTAAAAAAGTAATTCTCTTTTTCATAATTTTTTAAATTTGGGTATATTAGTAGTGCAGCTTTATATAAGTCGTTAAGCTCTGTTGCTTTTTTGTTACTTGTAAGTATATCATAAGAGTTATTTAACATTAATGATGCTCCTGAATTTGGGCTAACATCTTTAAAGTAGTTTTTACTAAATTCTTTATAAACTTTAGTAGTATCACAATGAATATTTGGAGTAAATAGTTCTAACTCTAAAGCCTCTTCTTTAAACTCTTCGATAACTTCACCAAAACCACTTACATTTGCACTATTAAATCCATATATAAAAAATGGAATATCTGCACCAATTTTTGCTCCAATATTAGCTAACTCTTGTGTTGAGACTTTTAAGTTACAAACCTCTTTTACCATATTAATAAAAGTTGCTGCATTTGAGCTACCTCCACCAAGTCCTGCTCCAAATGGGATATTTTTTTTAACTACAACCTTATGGTTATAAAAAAACTCTAAAATATCTAAATCTCCTATATATTGATTTAGAGCTTTATATGCTTTATAGATTATATTATCTGTTTTTTCAACTCCATTTACCCCCTCTATTGTGAAACTATCACACTTTTGTGGAATAAACTCTATAGTGTCATATAGGTTTTTAACTAACATAAATCGAGAGTTTAGGGTATGGTAACTGCTACCATTATACTCCTTTTTACCAGTAATTTTTAAAAAAATATTTACCTTTGCATAAGATTTTGCTATCACTTATACTCCTTTGGAAGGCGATTTAATCTATAGCTTACTTTATTGTTATCTATCTCAATAATAGAGTAAAAGTTTCTACTCTCTATTAAATATATTCCATCTTTTCTTACTTCAAAACTATTAGGGTTTAACTTTTTGCCCAACTCTAAATCTATTTCATCTTCTAGAAACCTATTCTTTTTAATTTTTAAATAGTTATATGGATTTAGAGGTTTCTCATTATCGTAAAAAAACTCTCCCTCGTTTATACGATGCAGTGAACTAAGTGTTGCTTCTACTTGTAATTTTTGTGCTAATATTTGAGCAATAGAGCGAATATATGCGCCTTCGCTAACTTCTATTTCAAAAGTTATAAATGGATGGTTATAGTTAATTAATTTAACAAAAAAGATTTCAGAAGTAATACTCTTTAACTTTACCTCTTTATTATCTCTTGCTAACTCATAAGCTTTTTTGCCACCAATTTTTTTAGCTGAATATTTTGGTGGTAGATACTTCTTTATCCCAATTAAACTATTTAAAGCCTCTTGAATTTTATCTATATTTAGTGCTTTTATACTTTTTATAGATTCTATATTTTCAATATCTAACGAATCAGAAGTAGCTCCCAGCCACATAGTAGCTCTATATCGTTTTGGACTCTTTTTTAAATATTGAAAAAGTTTAGTAAAAACTCCTGTAGCAACTATTAAACAGCCCGTTGCAAAAGGGTCTAATGTTCCAGAAAAACCTACTTTTTTAGTTTTGTATTTTCTCTTAATATGATACATGTAGTTATTAGAAGATATAAAAATAGGTTTATTAACAACAAATAATCTATTCATTATATAGTCTCTACAAATGAACTTAAAATCTCTTTTTTATTACCACCAAAATTTATCTTTAATTTATACTCTTTTCCACTTCTTGTTACTTCTTGTACTCTTCCTATGCCAAAAATTTTGTGTTTAACTAAATCACCTTTTTTATAAGATGCATTTTTACTCAATTTTAAACTAGAGTTTTTAACTAAGTTAGCTTCACCCAAAAAGCGACTCTTTTGAACATTTTTTCTAGTTCCTCTGTAAAAACGGCTATCTATATAACATAGTGTTAATCTCTTTTTAGCTCTTGTAAATGCAACATAGGCTAAACGGCGTTCCTCTTCCATATCTGTAGTCTCACTAATTAATGGGAAAAATCCCTCCTCCATACCTATTACATATAGATACTCAAACTCTAAACCTTTAGAGGCATGGACACTCATTATATTTACTGCATTTGTATCTACTTGGTCTTGGTCACTTTGCAAGGTAATATCTGATAAGAATTGCTCTAAGGTTAAATCTCTATTTTTACTTATTGCATCTCTAAAATATCCATAAAATTCATCTATATTTAGCACTCTATCAAAGCCATCTACCATTGAATTATAAAACTCTCTTAATCCTAAAATTGTATCAAATAGGTTAATTAATTCATTTAAGTTACTCTTTTCTTGTTGTAATATTTCTATATTTTCTATAAACTCTTTTAAACTCTTTTTAGATTTTTTACTAACTAAAGTAGAAAGCTCTTCATCACTAGCTTCTTTTAATGCTGTAAATATAGATACTTTTTTAGATTCTGCAAAATTTTTAATCTTCTCTAATGAAGTTGGTCCAATTCCTCTTTTAGGTTTGTTTATTATTCTAAGAAGAGAAAAATCATCATCACTATTACTAATTACTCTTAAGTAACTAATAATATCTTTTATTTCAGCTCTCTCATAAAACCTTATGCCACCAATCATTTTAAAACTTAAAGATGCTTTAGTAAAGCCCTCTTCAAGGGAGCGAGATAGTGCATTTATACGATAAAGAACAGCAATTTGGTCTGCATTTACACCACTTGATATTAACTCTTTAATTTCACTTGCAATGGCATTTGCTTCGTAAACTTCATCTATTGAGTGTTTTAATTTAACACTCTCACCATCTCCCATATAGCTTATTAATCTTTTACCAAGTCTTTTTCTATTATGCTCAATTAAAGTATTAGCAGCATCTAAAATTTGTTGTGTAGAGCGATAATTTACCTCTAACTTTACAACTTTTGCACCTTTAAAATGCTTATGAAACTCTAAAATATTCTTAATATTTGCTCCACGCCAACCATAAATACTTTGGTCATCATCACCAACTACACAAATATTATTATGCTCACTTGCTAACTGTTTTAAGAGTTGATATTGTAACTCATTAGTATCTTGATACTCATCTACCATTATATATTGATATTTTTGGCTAGTTTGAACTCTTAACTCTTTATTTTTAGATAAAATTTTATATGTTAAAGAGAGCAGGTCATCAAAATCGACTAAATTATTTTCTAATAATCTCTTTTGATACTCAATATATACTTTTGCTGCTTGTTTGTAATCTTTTAATTCAGCTTTTTCTAATGCCTCTTGGGGTTCAAGTAAAATATTTTTATATTTAGATATTTCACTAGTTAAAAATGAGAGTTGCAAATCTATTTTTAAATCCTTCATAATAGCTTTTACCATTCTTTTTTGGTCATCACTATCTATAATATTGAATGTATTTTTTCTATTTAATTTATCTATATGCATCTTTAAAAATAGTAATCCAAACTTATGAAAAGTGCAAAGTAATGGAATTGAATTTGTAGAACTATCTATTAGATTTAATGCTCTATATCTCATTTCACTAGCAGCTTTATTTGTAAATGTAAGAGTTAAAGTGTTAATTGGGTCAATACCAACTTCTCCAATTAAATATGCAAGTCTAGTTGTTAAAGTTTTAGTCTTTCCACTCCCTGCACCTGCTAATATAAGAAGTGGTCCATCTATATGTTGTGCAGCATCTCTTTGTTGTTCATTTAGCTCATCTAGCATATATACTCTTTTTTACTTAATTATACATTTATTTTAGTTAAGAAAATATTAAGTCTTATTTTGTTGCATTTTGAAATATAATTTTTAATTATTTTATGTAATATTAGAATGAATAAGTATTTATTAGTAAAATTTATGCTATTATATATTATTAGAATAATAATTTTTAATTATCTTAGGGGGATATTTTGTTAAAAGATTTTTCGAAGTTAGAGACATTTTTAATTGTAGTTAGAGAGAGGGGGTTTTCAAGAGCATCAGCAAAGCTTGGGGTTTCTCAACCAGCAGTTACTCAACAAATTAAGTATTTAGAGAAATATTTAGATACAAAATTAATAGAGAGAAAAAAGAGTGGTATTAAACTAACTAGTGCTGGAGAAGAGTTATATAAAGTTGCAGTTGAGTTAGAGAATGCAGTATATAATGCAGAGAATAAAATATTAAAAATTATCAATAAAGATATTACTTTTAATTTAGGTGCATCTTTTACAATAGGAAACTATATTGTTCCTGGTGATTGTATGTTAGGTATAAAAGAGTCTATTGGTAATGATGTAAATTTAACTATAGAGTTAACAAAAAGAATAGTAAGAAAAGTAAAAGATCGTTCTATAGATTTAGGTTTAATAGAAGCACCACTATATGATGAAGATTTAATATATAGAAATTGGCTTGATGATGAGTTGGTTTTATTTAGTAACACACCACTTCCAAGAGTTATAAATATAGAAGACCTTTATAATTTTGATTGGATATGTAGAGAAGAGGGTAGCCATACTAGAAAAGTTGTGCAAGAGAAATTTCAATCTTTAGGTATTAGTTGTAAAGAGTTTAATGTTATTTCAGAAGTTAATAGTTCAACTGCACTATTAAATAGTGTAATGAGAAGTAAACAAAACTTAGAGAGACCAATTGTTTCTATAATATCTAAATATGCAATTGCACAAGATGTTGCAAATAAAAAACTTTTCCAAACTAGAATAAATGGTATTCATATGGAGAGATCATTTTATATCGTATATAGTAAACACAGTAAAAGCAATCCTTATGTTGTAAGTGCTACTGATTATCTTTTGTCTGGAAAGTGTTAAATAATTGACCTTACGCACTTATAGGATAAAATTGGTTATTGGTATATTTGTTGACTGGTAAGTAGTAACCTAAAATTAAAATCGAATATAATATCAAGGGGGTATTAGGTGTAAAGATAGTAAATTCGATAATATATTGTTACTTTCTCTACACCTCTTCTCATATACCCCTACATTCCTTTGAAAGTTATTTGTGTTTAATTTTTACTTAAATAGGAAAAAGCTTTACGCTTTGTGCCTTTAGCTTTAAGCCTTTTTACTAGCTACTCTTTTTGCACAGGCTGCTGCATCTATACAAAAATAGCCTTTTCCTTTTTTAGCTGGTTTTAACTCTTCTTCATTTGTATTTCCACACTTTTTACAAGCTTTATCGCTTATTTGAGCTGTCTCTAATTTAGCTTCTGGTTTCATTGCTGGAAATAGTATTACATCTCTAATAGAGTGAGTATTTGTTAGCATCATTACTAATCTATCTATTCCTATTCCTTGCCCAGCAGTTGGTGGCATTGCATAAGATAGGGCTCTAACAAAATCTAAATCCATATGCATAGCTTCATCATCTCCACTAACCTCTTTTGCCTCTACTTGAGCTTTAAATCTCTCTAGCTGGTCAATTGGGTCATTTAACTCATTAAAGCCATTTGCAATCTCTTTTCCTGCAATAAAGAATTCAAATCTATCTGTAATCTCTGGGTCTTTGTCATTTCTTCTTGCAAGTGGGCTAATATCTACTGGATAGTGAGTTAAAAATGTTGGATTAATTAACTTCTCTTCTATAAAATTATCGAAAATCTCTTCTTGAATTTTACCTAAAGATAAATTTTTATCTACTTCAATATTGTGTGATTTTAAAAATTCTATAAGAGCCTCTTTATCTCTTAATTTTTCTCTTGGAACACCAGCTATCTCTACAATTGCATCTTCCCATTTTAATCTTTTAAATGGAGTTGAAAAATCTACTTCAATATCTCCATATTGCATTTTTGTAGGAAGATTTAACTCTTTAAATAATCTCTCAAAAAGCTTTTCGGTTAAGTTCATTAAATCTTCGTAAGTATGGTATGCCCAATAAAACTCTAACATTGTAAACTCAGGGTTATGTGTATGATCCATCCCCTCATTTCTAAAGTTTCTATTTATCTCAAATACTGCATCCATGCCACCAACAACTAATCTTTTTAAATACAACTCTGGTGCAACTCTTAAATACCTATCAACTCCAAGTGCATTATGGTGAGTAATAAAAGGTCTTGCATTTGCTCCACCTGGAATTGGGTGCATCATTGGTGTTTCTACTTCTAAAAAGCCATGCTCTTCGAAAAATCTTCTTATAATAGATACAACTTTTGAGCGAAGTTTAAAAGTATCTTTTACTTCAGGATTTACTATCATATCTAAATATCTTTGGCGATATTTTATCTCTTGGTCTTGTAATCCATGAAACTTCTCTGGTAAAGGCGTAATAGCTTTTGTAACTATTTTAATATCTTTACAATGAAGAGTTAATTCACCTGTTTGAGTAATAAAAGGATAACCAGTTGCTTGTATAATATCTCCAACTTCAAATAGCTTTTTTACAATATTGTTATAATAGCCTTCTGGAAGTTCATCTCTATTATAATAAATTTGCACTAAACCATCTTCATCTTCTATCTTTGCAAAAGCAGCTTTTCCCATAATTCTAACAAATTTTATTCTACCTGTTAGAGTTACTTCTTGTCTCTTATCCTCTTTTACTTCATCATTTAACTCTTTTAAGCTTTCAAACTTTTGAAAAAACTCTTTTGAAGTCATACCTTTTTTTATATTTTGAGGGTAGGGGTTTATACCCTCTTCTCTTAACTTTTCAGCTTTTTTTATTCTCTCTTGAATATATTGATTATTAAATATCAAAATATCTCCTAATTATTTTTTTGACACTCATTACAAATACCAATAATTTTCATAATGTGTGATTGCATTTTGAAATTATACTCTTTTGCAACTTTTTCTTGCTGTAATTCTATTATATCATCTACAAATTCTATAATTTTTCCACAAACAGAGCATACAAGATGGTCGTGATGCTCACAATGACCTATCTCATACTTTTTGCCATCTTTTCCAAAAGAGATAGAGTGGACTAAACCTTCATCTTCAAAAAGGGCTAAAGTTCTATATATAGTAGCTATACCAATTCTTTCATTTGGAAAATCTTTTTTTAATAATAGTAAAATCTCTTCAGGAGCATGATGCCCCCTATTGCTATAAAGAGTTTTAAGAATAGCCTCTCTTTGTTTAGTAAACTTTAAATTATTACTCTTTAAAACTCTTTTTAATTCATCTAATAAGAATTGATACTCAACCACTACAATACCTATTTTGTCTCATTATGCTCTGCACTAGACTCTTCTTTTGTTATATTTTTATCACTACTATTTGCTTCACTCTCTTTAGGAGCTGTTTTATTCTCTTCAGCCTTCTCTTGAGCTTCAGTAGTTGTTGAACT
>CAYMGA010000049.1:0-7765 GCA_964389865.1 uncultured Nitratifractor sp. | reverse complement strand
GTTTTTTATAATCTTCAATTAGTGACATTCTCTTTCACTCCTATAAAATTTGGTATCTAAATGTTATCAAATTTTAGGTTTAAAAAAGCATCTATTAGTATAGAGAGAATATAAATATATTTTAATGTATCATATAGTTACAAAGGTAAATTGGTATGTTACTAATTATCTCATATGTTAAATTATAAAATTTCTCGACTACCTTTACTGTTAGGTTCACTAATAACACCCATTCTCTCTAATTGCTCAATAATATTTGCAGACCTATTATACCCAATTTGTAGCTTTCTTTGTAAATAAGATATAGATGTTTTTTTATCTGTTAAGACAACCTCTTTTGCTTTTTCATAAAGTGGGTCTAACTCTACATTGCTTGGTAAATCGCCACTATCTTGTTCACTATCTGTTTTGAAATAGCTTTCATCATACTCTGGTGCTTGTTGCTCTTTTAAAAACTCTACAATTTTTTCTATCTCTTCTTCTGTATTCCAAGGTGCGTGTAGCCTAACTAAACCTGTTGCCCCTGGTGGTGTAAATAGAGCATCTCCACGACCAAGTAGGGCTTCTGCACCCATAGAATCTAAAATTACTTTAGAGTCTATCTTTTGACCAACTCTATAACTTAGCCTTGCTGGTAGATTTGCTTTAATAAGTCCAGTTACAACATCTACACTAGGTCTTTGAGTTGCAACAATAATATGAATACCAGCAGCTCTTGCCATTTGTGCAAGTCTTGCAATAGAGTATTCTACCTCTTTCCCTCCTGTCATCATAAGGTCGGCTAATTCATCGATTACTACAACAATAAATGGCATTGTCTCTTCATTATTTTTTTTAGCTCTTTGGTTGAAGTTGTCTATATTTTTAACTTTTGTTTTTGCCATCAATTGGTATCTTCTTTCCATCTCTTTAACTAAATTTGCTAAAGCAATTATGGCTTTTTTAGGCTCAATTATAACTGGGGTTAAGAGATGAGGAATATCATTATATATAGAAAATTCTAGCATTTTAGGGTCTATTAATATTAATTTTAAATTATCTGGGTCATTTCGGTATAAAAGAGATAAAATCATTGCATTAATACCAACTGATTTACCACTTCCTGTTGTTCCTGCAATAAGTAAGTGAGGTAGTTTTTTAATATCTGTTACAAATGGATTACCTACAATATCTTTTCCTAAAGCAACAGCTAATGGAGATTTAGAGTTTTTAAATAGTTTACTCTCTAATATATCTCTAAGATAAATTGTTTCAAAATGGTCATTTGGTATTTCAATACCTACAACATTTTTACCTGGAATTGGCGCTTGAATACGAATTGTCTCTGCACTTAAAGCCATAGCTAAATCATCTTGTAAATTTAGAATTTTAGATACCTTAACATGAGGTGCTGGTTTAAATTCGAATGTTGTAACAAGAGGTCCAGTGTAAGTTCTTGCAATATCTCCATCTATTTTAAATAGTTTTAGTTTTTCTATTAACTCTCTACTTTTTCTATCAATTTCATCTTCATTTACCTTTGTGCCACTTGTTTTAGGATTTTGTAAAAATTCAGTTTTAGGTAAAATAAAATTTTTAGGTTTTTCTACACTTCCCATCTCTAAATTTTTTAACAACTCTTGGTTCTCTTCTAACTCTTTTACAATAACTACAGATTTCTTTTCTCTATTTTGAGAATCTTTAGTAGTAACTTCAATATTATCTGTTACTTCAATTTGGCTTGGAGAAGTCTCTTCTTGAGTGTTTGGTTTAGGAGTATTAGGTTCAGAAGTTTGTAAATTATCTTGAGTTTCAGATGTAACCTCTTCTTCTATTTTAGGAGTAGATTTAGGTATAGAAGTGTTAGAAACTTCTTTTTTTGTTACTTTTTTTCTAGGCTTTTTTGTATTTTTTATTTTATGAGGTCTATTTATCTCTTCTAATTCATATAACTTTTTTTTTGGAAAGATTTTATTATAGATTTTGTCTAAAAAAATATTTAACTCTTTACTAAATTTATTTAACTCTTGTTGTATATTTTTAAGTTTAAAACCATTTATTATATCTATTAAATCTTTTTGATTAATTAGAGTTAATGATAAGACAAGAGTTAAGAAAAATAGAAATAGAAGACCCGCAGTTCCTATATATGGTGCAATAGATTTATATATCATATTGCTTATAAATCCACCATTAGATGTAAATAGAGATTGCAAAATTAAGATAGATATAAATAGTAAAAGCCAACCTACATATGGGTCTAATTTATTTTTTAATTTTGGATTATTATAAAAGCTAAAAATAGGGAATATTAAAAAGATAGAGTCTATATATGCTACATATCCAAATGTTGTTAAATTAAAAGTTCCAATAGTTTTACCTATAACTCCTACAATAGATGAATCATAAAAAATTGTAGAAAATAGTATATACATTAATATAGTTAGTATAGTTGTAATAATTAACATTAAGTATCCTAAAATAATTTGATATGATAACTGAGCTTCATATTTTAGTCATCATAAAATTACTATATTATATCATATGAACTTATTAAAATTCCTAAATAGAGCATATTTAAACTATTTTATATATTTAAAAAATTAAATTTTATCGCATAAAAAATATAAGCTTTAGATAAGTAGTTTATAATTTTTTGTAATAATTTATTTTGGGATATTTTAAAATTATCTTATCTTATCTATTTTTATATGTCAATATGAAATATTATTATGATTTAATGCGACAAGTTGGTTAAAATTTGATATATGTAAAATACAAAACAAGGAAACAAGATGAAAAAGTCTATGTTAATTAATGAAGTGGCTGAAAAAACGGGTCTTCCTAAAGCAGAGGTAGAAGTTATTATAAATTCAATGTTAGATTCTATCGTAGAATCACTTAAAGCTAGAGAAGCTGTATCATTTATTGGTTTTGGTTCATTTGTGCCAGTTAAAAAGAATGCTAGAGAGATTTATATACCAGGAACAACAAATAAAGTTCAAGTAGAGGAGAAGTATGGAGTCAGATTTAAGCCAAGTAAAAAGTTAAAATCTATAGTTGAAGATAGTAACTCTTAATATTAAAGCATTTTTTAATATAAATTATTCTACAATTCCACTTATCTTTTAAATATGCCTCGGTGGTGGAATTGGTAGACACGCTAGATTCAAAATCTGGTGGGCTTTGCTCGTGTCGGTTCGAGTCCGACCCGAGGTACCACTTTAAAAACTTCAAAATTCATTTTTTAAAAACATAATATTTAAATTTTATGGCGTAACTTTTTGATATACTATCGATAATGGTTAACTGGTTACTAGTTGATTGGTTATTGGTAGAAATATATTAATTAGTAACATAAAATTAAAATCTAAATAATATCAAGGAGCAAAGGTATAGAGGGGTGAAGGCGTAGAGAAATAAATCAATAATTTGATGTTGCTTTCTATACACCTCTTCTCCTATACACCTATACCCTTTTGAGATTTATTTGTGTTTTATTTTTACTATATACTTACTACCAATAACCAATAACCAATAACCAATAACCAATAACCAAACTTAGGATTTTAATTGAAATTAGCAATAGGAATTAGTGGTGCAAGTGGTGTAGAGCTTGGCATTAAATTTATTAATTATTTACCAAAATATGTTAAACCTTTTGTTGTTATATCAAATAGTGCTAATTTAGTTCAGAAATTTGAGAGAGATGATATTATTACTTTTGATAATTCAGCTATAGAGGCTTCTATATCTAGTGGTTCTTTTAGGATTGATGCTACAGCAATTGTGCCTTGTTCTATGAATACTTTAGCAAAAGTTGCTTGTGGTATTAGTGATAATTTAGTTACAAGAGTTGCAGCTGTGGCATTAAAAGAGCAAAAAAAATTATTAATAGCTCCTAGAGAGATGCCACTATCAGCCATAGCTTTAGAGAATATGCTAAAACTTTCTAATCTAGGAGTAATTATCTCTCCAGCAATTTTAGGGTATTATTCTGATATTAAAACACTTGAAGATATGGAAAAGTTTATAATTGGTAAATGGTATGATAGTTTAGGAATAGAGCATAGCTTATTTAAAAGGTGGGGAGAGTGAAAAATATAGCAATATATCCAGGGACTTTTGACCCAATAACATTTGGGCATTTAGATATTATTAAAAGAGCTTGTAAAATTTTTGATAAAATATATGTAGCAGTTTCTGAAAATAAAGCTAAAAAACCAATGTTTAGTTATAAAAAAAGAGTAGATTTAGTTAAAGCTGTTACTAAAGATTTACCTAAAATAGAGGTTATCGGTTTTGATGGTTTGCTTGTAGATTTAAGCAATAAATTAGAGGCAAATACAATTATTAGAGGGCTTAGAGCAGTTAGTGATTTTGAATATGAGTTACAAATGGGTTATGCAAATTCATCTTTAAAAGAGGATTTAGAGACAATATATTTAATGCCAAGTTTAAAGTATGCCTTTATTAGTTCATCTATTGTTAGATCTATCTTATCATATGGTGGAGATGTATCACATCTTGTTCCTAAAGATATTTTAAATAGTTTAAAGGTTTAAGTGTGTATGTTATTTTAGAAGGGATTGATGGTTGTGGCAAAAGCACACAAATAGAGCTTTTAAAGAGTGAATTTAAAGATGCAATTTTTACAAAAGAACCTGGTGGTACTAAATTTGGTATTCAAGCTAGAGAGATACTATTATATGGGGATTTAAGTTCTAAAAAAGCAGAAATGTTACTTTTTTTAGCTGATAGGGCAGAACATTTTGAAAGAGTTATTAAACCAAATTTATCTAAAATAGTAATTTCAGATAGAGGTTTTTTGTCTGGAGTTGCATATGCAATGATGGCAGGGTTTGATTTAGATTTTTTAATAAAATTAAATCTTTTTACATTAGATAATAATTTACCACAAAAAGTTATTATCTTTAGAATAGATAAAGCAGAAGTAGTCAATAGAGTAGGGCAAAAGAGTCAAGATAAGATTGAACAAAGAGGCTATGACTATTTAATGCAAATTCAAGATAATATATTTAAAGTTGCAAAATATTTAGATTTAAACTATTTAGAGATAGATGCAACTTTAAGTATAGAAGAGATAAATTATAAAATTTTAAATTATTTAAAAGGATAATTGATGATACAACCATTAAGGGGTATGAAAGATATTGCATTTGAAGATGCAAAAAAGTTTAATTATATAATTGATTGTGCAAAAGATATAGTAAAAAATTATGGATATGAGTATATAGAGACACCAAAGTTAGAAGAGACTGCACTCTTTAAGCGTTCTGTTGGAGAAGAGACAGATATTGTAACAAAAGAGATGTATAACTTTTTAGATAAGAGTGATAGGGATGTTTGCCTAAGACCAGAAGGAACAGCTGGTGTTGTTAGGTTTTTTATAAGTAATAAGTTAGATAGAGTAGGGGGTAAGTATAAATTTTATTATGCTGGTTCTATGTTTAGATATGAGAGACCTCAAAAGGGAAGACTTAGAGAGTTTCACCAATTTGGGTGTGAAAGTTTTGGAGAGAGAAGTGTTTATGAAGATTATAGCGTTATTGAGATGGTTGATAAAATTTTAAAAAAATTAAAAGTTAATACTACTTTAGAGATTAACTCTTTAGGTTGCAGTGAGTGTATGCCAACTTATAGAGAGAAATTAATAACTTTTTTAGAGTCTAAATCAGATAAATTATGTGAAGATTGCAATAAGAGAATTAAAACTAATCCAATGAGAGTTTTAGATTGTAAAAATCCAAATTGCCAAAATGAACTTAAAGAGTCTCCAAAAATTACAGATAATTTATGTGATAGTTGTAGTAGTGATTTTAATAAATTACAAAAGTTATTAGATGAAAATGGTATAGAGTATATTGTAAATAAAAATTTGGTTAGAGGTTTAGATTATTATAATAAAACAGCATTTGAGTTTGTTAGCAATGAATTAGGAGCTCAAGGAACAGTTGCCGGTGGTGGAAGATATGATAAATTAGTAGAGATGTTAGATGGTAAGCCAACTAGTGCAATAGGTTTTGGTATGGGAATAGAGAGGTTAATGGAGTTAGTAGAGCCTAAAGTTAGTGATAATGAGAGTTACTATTTTGGTGCTTTAGATAAAGAGTATGTAGATTTATTGCTAAATATTGCTAATAAATTTAGAGATAGCAAAAAAGTAACATTAGAGTATAGAGCAAGAAAACAACATGCACATTTAAAAGCAGCATCAAAAATAGAAGCTACCTATTGTGTTATTATTGGAGAGGATGAATTTGAAAAAAAGAGTGTATGGGTAAAGAATTTAAACACTCAAGAGCAAGAATTGATAGAAATTGATAAATTTATAGATATTACAAAGTAATTTTTGTATAATAGTAGTTAAATAATAAAAAGGGTACTTTATGTTTTCTAAAAGAATAGAGGTTTTAGAACCATCTTTAACAATTGCAATATCAAGTTTAGCAAAAGAGTTAAAGGCACAAGGTAAAGATATTTTAAGTTTTTCTGCAGGTGAACCAGATTTTGATACTCCAAAGGCTATTAAAAAAGCAGCAATAGAGGCAATTAATAGTGGTTTTACTAGATATACGGCAGTTGCTGGTATTCCAGAACTTTTAGAGGCTATTAAAGATAAGTTAGAGAGAGAAAATAACTTAAAATATGATACAAATCAAATTTTAGTTAGCAATGGTGCAAAGCAGTCACTATTTAATGTAACACAAGCTTTAATAGATGAGGGTGATGAGGTAATTATTCCTGCTCCTTATTGGGTTACATATCCAGAACTTGTAAAGTATGCTGGTGGTGTTCCTGTAATTGTAGAAGCAAATGAGAGAAATGAATTTAAATTAACTGCTCAAGAGTTAAAAGATGCAATAACACCTAAAACAAAAATGTTAATCTTAACAAGTCCATCTAATCCAACTGGTTCTGTTTACTCTAAAGAGGAGTTAGAGAGATTATCCGAAGTTTTGAAAGGAACAGATATTACAGTTATTAGCGATGAGATGTATGAAAAATTAGTATATGGTGGTACTAAATTTACTTCGGTTGCTTCTATTAATGAAGATATGTTTAATAGAACAATTACAGTAAATGGCTTGAGTAAGTCAGTTGCAATGACAGGTTGGAGAATGGGGTATCTTGCAAGTTCTAATACAGAACTTGTTAAAAAAATGACCTCTTTACAATCACAAAGCACATCTAATATTAACTCTATTACTCAATATGCATCTATAACTGCTCTTGATGGTAGTGTTGATGATGATATAGAGAGAATGAGAGAAGCTTTTGAAACTAGAGCTAATGATGCAGTAAAGCTATTTAATGCAATAGATGGTATAAGTGTTACTAGACCTAAAGGAGCATTTTATCTATTTGTAAATATAAAAGATATTTCAATGGATTCAATGCAATTTTGTAAAGACCTTTTAGAACAATATGGTGTAGCAGTAGTTCCAGGTATTGGTTTTGGAGCAGAGGGGTATTTTAGATTCTCATTTGCAACTGATATGGTTACAATTAATGAGGGTATTAGAAGAATTAAGAAATTTGTTAAAAAGATGCAAAAGTAGTTTCTTCTAAATAAGAGAGTTTTTTACACTCTTTTATTTTATTACTTATATTTTAATTATATTACTCACAATTCAGTAAAATTTATGTTATAATCAACTTTCAATTTAAAAATTAGGATTAATATGGCAACTGTAAATTTAACAACAGAAAACTTTAATGATGTTGTAGCTAATAACGATATTGTTATTATTGACTTTTGGGC